>NZ_JACKZU010000409.1:0-6956 GCF_014222165.1 Nostoc sp. 2RC | reverse complement strand
AAACTCTTTCTCCCCCTGCTCCCTGCTCCCTGCCCCCTGCCTTATCCCAACAATAATTATTTACATCGGCCTACTTAGTCTGTCTCATTAGTTCTGAGAGATAAATAAGTTTGTAGTTAGGACTTTAGTCCTTGATTTTTAAGCACTGAAGTGCTTACTACAAACTCATAAAATGATATTTTTAGTTCTCAATTCTGAACAAAAAATTCTCAACTGCTGCTAAAACTTCTGCTGGGTATTCTTCATGCAGTCCTAGAGAACCTGGAGTGATGACGCTTCTTACTCCTGGTAATGCAGTTAAAGCGTTCATTTCTTCTCGTGATTTAGTAGGGCTGGATTCTCCAATTACCACCATCAGTGGTACGGTTAAAGACTGTACGAGTTGGAGAAAATCAGATTGCTGCCTTACAGCATCAAGATTACCAGTTACAAAGGCAGCAGAGGCAAATCTCGCTCCTGGTTGTTGAGTTGTCTGCCATTTCTTCTCGATGAAACTGGGTGTAAGTTTTGTCGTGTCTGTAAAGACATGACGACGGTACATAAAATTTAAGAAAGATGGGGTAGTGTTGAGTTTGTAGAGAGCTTGACCAACTACAGGCGATCGCACTAATTCTCTCACCATACCAGCTATCTGTTGACTAGCGCCCATTGTCGGTAAAGGCCCGCGCCAAGTGGGAGCTAACAACACAATTTTTGAGAACGCCGTTGGCTGTTTCACAGCTAATTTTAAAACGTAAGTACATGCATGACCAGCCGCCATTACAGTAATTGGCGTTTTAAAAATAGCGTTAACAAAATCTTCCAGAAATTGCTGATATATTTCGGGTCGATAATCTAAACTAGGGCGAGAAGATTCCCCAAAACCAGGCCAGTCCACAGCTATAACTTGAAAATTGGGAGCTAACAACCTAGCAAGTTCGCCCATTTCCAAACGCGTTGAAACACTACTAAAAGCGGGTAACAGTAATAGCGGCGAACCTTTACCAAGGGTTTCATAAACAACGCGCAATTGCTGATTTTGCCAATTCCAAAGATATTCTTGAACTACTCCACCAAATCCGACTGCATCAGAGGTAGATAATAAATTGGTTGACATGAGATTAACTTTTCTCCTTTGTCATTTGTGATTAGTCATTAGTCATTAGTTATTAGTCATTAGTTAATAACCAATGCCCAATGCCTAATGCCCACTTATTAATTATTTACATCTAACTTACATTCCAATGCTTTTTTTTGCATTGTTTTAAAAATGTTGTAAAATCCATTGGCACGGGAAGGTGTAAGGCTAACATTTAAACCTGTTTCTTGAATAAAATCTGGGGTAAGTTGCACAATTTCTGTTGGCGTTAGTCCATTTAATCCTTCAACCAAAAGTCCTACTAATCCTTTGGTTAACTGAGAATCAGAATCGCCTTGAAAGACAACTTTACCATCATTCAAGGTTGCTGTGATATAAACTTGAGAAACGCAACCAGGAACTTTGTTATCAGGTAATTTATCAGCTTCTGGGAACTCATTGAGCTTCTGAGCATACCAGATTAGCTGTTCGTAACGTCGCTTCGGCTCAGAAGCGCGTTGAAACCGCTGAACGATTTTAGCAAGTGCAGGTGGCAAAGAATCTAGAGTTGAGGACATAACAGAAGCTAGAAATAATCGCTATCATCTTGAGTGTAAATTATCTTTCGAGCGATGCCTATGCGGGCTGCATCTATGCACGTGTAATCTATGAACTAGTAATTTTGATGCCAAGATATCTGTAGTTTCGATGACATACACTACAGCTTTTACAATTCTTTTCTTGAAATTGTGCTGTTTGTACTCTAGTCAAATTTGAGAGTTTATCGGTGAATCAGAATCGTTCAAATGTACTACTTTGATATTAGCGTCCAAAATACGTAAAGTGGGGCAGATTATATTAAGTAGTGAAAATAAGTGTTAAATATTGATGCAAAATCAGCGATTTGATTGAATTAGCTTCGGGAATTTTCAGATTATATTTTCAATCATTAATAAATTTCAGGAGCAAATCAGGTGTTTACTTCAACGTTACTTGCTGCTGCAACCGCACCCCTGGAATGGAGTCCTTACGTTGGCTTGACCATGATTATCGCCAACATAATTGCCATTGCCTTTGGCAAATCTACCATCAAGTATCCAAATGCAGAACCAAAACTACCATCACCCAATTTCTTTGGTGGTTTTGGCGCACCTGCTTTGTTAGCTACTACCGCCTTTGGTCATATCTTGGGAGTAGGCGCTATTTTAGGACTGCATAACTTGGGTAGACTTTAGGTTCTTGGTCAAGTTAGCTGTTATTTGATGATTTTTTTGTCTCCAGCTTTGAGCCAGATAAGTAATTTTCTGGCTCTTTTTTGATTTATTGCTGAGTTGTAAATATTCTAAGCAATAAGCTGAAAATTTTGGTTTGCTTCCATTGGGAGATGATTTAAGAATTTGGGCGTTGGATTATCACTGGGTTTTATGTCTGGTGTTTCAGAGGGTCAGGCTCAATTCAACCCGGATAATTTTGAGGGCGAACAGCCGTTCGTCAATTTTAAGGGCGAACAGCCGTTCGCCCCTACAGACAAATGCGTAGGTATCTAGGCCTTAACAAATTTCCACTCTAATGTCTTGATGGGGGCTTTTTGTAGTGCTTGAGTGAGTTCGGCGTTGCTTTCAAATTTTATCTGCCAGAGGTGAGAAGTTTCGATGTTGACAGTGAATTTTTCATCTTGGAAAGGCCAGGGTTTAACAAAAACTGACCCATCGCTGCGTTGCATAATATCGTAACGTTGACCGTCAGGGCCTTTGGTGATTTCTAAAAAGCGTTCAGCAGCAGGTAATTCTTGCTTACAGAGGATCAAAGAAAGGCGATCGCACCATTGCATAAATGCGTAAGCTGCATCAACTTCTTCCTTTTCAATACCTAGTTCTTCACGCCAACGTTGTTGATTTTGAAGTTGCTCATCTAAAAGTTTGTCCAATTCTGGAGACTGACCCCGGCTAGGCTCATTTAAACGACTAATATGCATAGAAATTAATAAAGCTACCCACCGTCCACGATAAAGAGCATTCTTAGCCAAATTAGCGGTTTTCGGAAGACCTTCTTCTATATCAGTATCTGTCATCAGAGTGAAGTCTCTTGGCGCACCAGCTTTAGTCAGATTATCGTCTTCCCATTCTTTTTCTAAATCATCGTGATGAGAAATGGCTGCTAGTGTTTCATATAATCGGGCTGGAGCATCTTTACGTCGCCATTGTCCTGCTAGTTGAGCTGCTAACAAAGCATGAGCGCGATGATAAATAATTTCCCAACCGTTTTGAGTTGCGTTAACAATCACAAATGAATCTCCTGCTGGACAGTTTTGATTTAGGGTTTGAATGTTAGTGTGAGTTCTGAATTCATAGGGGCGCACATTTGTGCGCCCCGTCAGGTGTGTACTATAGCAGTCCGATTTGATTAATGAACTGATCTGTATAGGCAGGCAAGAGGCAATAGGGAATAGGCAACAGGGTTATAAAAGAGTAAAGTGTACGGAATTTTGTTCAAAAATCAAATAGGATTCCTATATTGCAATTAATATCAGCAAATATAGGTTGGCAATTATTCAAACCTGAATAACAATATGCCAAAAAATATTTGCTGTTAATAGACCTCTTGCAATCAATTGCTTTTTGGACTTTTGTGGTCAAAGGGATACATCTTTATTGGGGAAAGGGAAAATACCAAACCTTTCCCCCTTTCCCCTTTCCCTTTTCCCGACTTATGCAAGAAGTCTAATCTACTTCTGTTCTAAATCCAAGCGATGGAATTAAGAGTGACTTTCTAGGGGATTTGCAATGTATTTGAATGTTGGCTCAGAATTCCAAGGGCCGCGCTCATCTTTACCATTGCCGTTTGTAGATAGGTTGTAGTAAAGAGCAACAGTTTCATCTGGTTGAATATTACCAAAGAATGGATCTGTTAACTTACCCAGAGAATCTAGAGCTTTCATAAACATCTGGGTATGAGAAATTTCTCGTGTTAAAAGATGGACTAAAGTTTCTTTAGTACCTTCATCAGTTGCCAATTTAATCAACTCTTCGTAAGTCTGACGAGCGCCGGCTTCCGCTGCAATATTGGCTCTTAAATCGCGGACTACATCTCCGCCTTCATTCAAGTAACTTGCAGTCCAAGCATTACCTTGGCTATCTAGAAAATGAGGGCCTATACCTCGTATTGCAAAGAGAGTGCTTTTATAAGCTTCTGTTTGATCGGTATTTTTGGTATGCACTTCGATGAGTTTGCCAACCATTTCTAGATGGCTAAATTCTTCGATCGCAATATCTTGGAGCATATCTTTAATTCCAGCGTTTTCCACATGGAATGATTGAACCCAATATTGCAAAGCTGCACTTAATTCTCCAGTTGCTCCACCAAATTGCTCTAAAAGTAATTGAGCAAAACGAGGGTTTGGTTCCTTAACGTTGACTACATGAATAGGATCTTTTTTGTGAAAGAACATAGATTTAAGCTTCCAAAAAATAAGTTTGACAAAACAAAAGAGATACGCTGGTTTTATTTCCTGTTAGGATTTCCCACATATATTTGGGTAAATTGACATTTCATAGCTTCTCCACTAGAAAACTACGAGAAAATTAAATACCAGTGGTCATTTGATGATTAATAACTGTCGCTTACCAATTAGGCATTACTACTTCTTCTGATTAATCCCCATAGGTAGATAGCAATAATCGCGCCAAGGACAGCTACTAAAATCCCAGGAATAGTTAACCCTGCACCAGCAGCAGTAATTTGTAGAGTTCCGGTTCTTAGCAATGTAAATAAACTTCCACCAACAAAGGCACCAATGATGCCTAAAATCATTGTGGAAAGAATTCCACCGCCTTGATAACCAGGATAAATAGCTTTAGCAATAGCACCTGCTAAAAGTCCTAAAACTACCCAAGCAATAATACTCATAATCGATAATTACCTCATCAATCTGACTTGTATATAAGTTATCAACTTTCAATTCAAAATTCTTTCTATCACATGGGATAAATGCTGAATCCAAAAGTTAGATAAAAGAGGTTGTATCGAGATGACATCAAATGATATTTAGCTTCGATGGCAGAACATAGACCATGAAAGTTTTGTCAGAAAAATGAGTTTATTAACTCCTAAATCTGGATTTTAATCTTACACCTTTCTGGATTATATAATCGGCTAATCGAAAATCATAGATTTTTTTATTTTTCGCCAAAAAATGCTAATTTTAGATGATTTATATCTATCTAAAGATGTAATTTTATTATCTAACTTTTCGGAGATGTAAAGTATAGAAAAAATTATAACCCCGATTTTTTGTAAAAGCCGGGGTTATGAAAAATGCCAAATTTTACAGAGGATCTATTAGCTATTGCCTTCCAGAACTTCCAAGTAAAAAAATATTCCATAGAAGACTGTTGACTGTTAACTGTGAACAGTCAACACCTTAACCAGAATAATTTATTTTTGGAGTTCCCTAAATGGCACGAGAGAATTTTGATTCTCGCGTTCTTGTATGAGTATCAAATATGACGGCAATATTTCTGACTAGCAATCTACCGATGTCTGTAACTTGGATGTGATTTTTTGATAAATTCACCAGTCCATCAGCTACTAGTGGTTTTAACGCTTCTAGTTCTTCAGAGAAATATTCATCAAAACTGATTTGATACTTATCTTCAATGTCTTGCTTATGTAATTGAAAATGAGACATGATAGACATAATAGCATCTCGTCTGATGATATCATTTTGAGTCAGCTTAATACCCTTACTAATAGGTAAGTTACCTGATGCAATTGTCTGATAATAATCCTTTAATTCTTTGTGATTTTGAGCATAGGCATCTTCTAGCATACTGATGGACGTAGCACCAAAACCAAAAAGTTCTGTTTCAGCGTGGGTAGTATAGCCTTGAAAATTCCGCTTGAGAGTGCCATTTTGTTGAGCGATCGCTAATTCATCATTAACTTTAGCAAAATGATCCATACCAATAAATAGATATTGGTTATTGGTCAATTCTTCAATGGTCATCTTGAGAATTTCTAGCTTTTCCTGGGCTGGTGGTAAAGCTTCTTGAGGAATATTTTTTTGCGTCGGTTTCAGCCAAGGCACATAAGCAAAATTAAACACAACAATGCGGTCAGGATCTAATTCCATCGTCTTTTGTAACGTCTCCCGAAAAGTTTCGCGAGTTTGATAAGGTAAACCATAAATTAGGTCTACATTCACACTTTCAAACTTCGCTTCCTTAATCCAACTCATGACATCAAACAACATTTCTTCGGGTTGGATGCGGTTGACAGCAACTTGAACTTGGCTATTGAAGTCTTGAATGCCAAAACTAATGCGATTAAACCCAATTTGTCTGAGAAACAGAATATAGTTTCTATCAATGTAGCGGGGATTAATTTCAATTGAGATTTCTGCTTGGGGGTCAATGTTGAAGTAACGATTGATGTTTTGCCATAAAAGTTCTACTTGGTCGCGTTCCAAATAATTAGGAGTTCCACCACCCCAGTGAATTTGCAGCACTTTTCTTTGTGAATCAATTAAGGCTGCGGTGTTTTTGATATCTTGTACCAAATACTCTAAGTAAGGTTCAGCAATTTTCTTGTTGTTAGAAATTACCGTGTTGCACCCACAAAAGTAGCAAGCACTTTGGCAAAAAGGAATATGGAAATACAAAGAAAGAGGAGTTTTTCGTTGATTCGAGGCAGCGATCGCAGCTTTAAAATCACTTTGGGTGAATGTTTCGTTCAACTCTGTAGCCGGTGGATAGCTAGTATATCTGGGTGCGCGAGTGTCATATTTTTGAATCAAATCCAAATCAAATTTGACACCAGGTAGTAGAAAAACCATTGAGTTACTTTCCAATAAATGTGTGAAGGGATGGGGGGATGAGGAGGATGGGGAGATGGGGAGATG
>NZ_JACKZU010000408.1:0-7014 GCF_014222165.1 Nostoc sp. 2RC | reverse complement strand
GTAATAATTTATCAATAATTTTTATATAAAAATCTTTAACTTTCTCTCTTGCTTTGAGTGCATTTCCATTTTTGCTGACAATCTGCGGAACCATATCATCTTGCCAGATCACCCATTCAAAATCTTTTCGGACTTTTATAAATTGAGAAAAGTATTTAGTTTTTTCTAAATGTAATATTAAGGTAACGATGCCATAAAATGAACCAATTTTCGGCTTTCCAGCGCTAGTGTAAAAATATATAATCGGATGCAAACCCAGAGATGAAGGATGGTTGCTATTTATCCTTTGCGCTACTTTTTTACAATTTTTTAGCAGTTCTACTGTTTTTTCTCCTGTAGGATCGTCTCCTAATTGATTATCTACTTCTATATCATTAACAATATTCACATATTCTAATATGACTTCAAGTTTTTCAGGAGCCGATAGACTTCCTACTATTGGTACGTCTAGAGTTTTAATAGGATTTTTTAACTTAGGTTCAAAAATAAGTTGATGTATTTCTTGAGCAAGTTCTTCTATTTCTTGCTGTTTATCTTGTGAGAAGTCTGACCAATATTTATGACCATTACCACTTCTCATAATTGCACGAGCAGCAACACCATTAGGCGTCTTACGTGCAAGTAGTAAACGCATTTCAGTTTCACCGATAGGGGCTGCTTGTTGATTAATTTTAAAAAAAGATGCTTCTGCTTTTTCTGAATTACCTTCAACCCACTGTAACTGGATAGCTAAAGCTCCTAAATTTCTTGCTCGTTCAATAAATTTTGGATCTACTTGGGCTGGATGCTGTGTTAAAGGTTGATAATCTTTATAAGAACCTATAGTTGTTTTAATAAGTTTCCTTACCTCTTGAGCAGCAAGTTTTTGCTCTTCTGTAATGTCTCCATCATAAAATTCTTTGGAAATTTTACCATCACCATAATCATCATTGATCCAAGCTATTAGAGAACTAAGCCGATGAGAGCCATCAATTACAAAATAATAACTACTAGAACTTCTCCAAAGAATAACAGACGGTATTAAATCCCCATCTAAAAAACTTTTGATAAATTCACATACTTTCTGAGACTCCCACTCATTAGTTTCTCTTTGGAAATCAGGTTTGCGTAAAAATGGGTAGAAAAAAGAATTTTTTTCTAAATCACGAATTGATATCGTAGCGATATTTCTTCCCATATTTTGTCCTTGTTGTCCTTGGACTTCAAATGCTTCTCTACATATGAGGGCATCTAAATAAACCTTCAAACTGTCTTTTGCCATCTTCAGTGTCTTTTTAATTTTTTATACTTATAATTAAGTATACCAATCCTAAATCAGTCGTGAGACATCAAATGTCTGCAAACCCTATAAATGCGTACTTTTCGTGGACTTATCTTTTCACGTCTAAATTCTGATTGTTATATGTAGTATACTTAATTCACCTACCATACAACAATAATATTAATTTATCAATATACAGCAGAATTCAGAAGTAAAACAGAGTTTGTATCCGGCTTTGAAGCTCAATTTGTGTATTTCACCAATTTGAAATATGTTGTACATCTGAATTAGTCGTGCCTCAGAATAGCGATCGCCTATTCTAAAATAAACAAACTTGCATCAACATTAAAAAACTTACCCAAAGCCTCAGCCTCTTCTTTAGTGATTTCTAACTCACCATTAATAACCTTAGCAACAATCTCACTAGAACCAATAATTTCGACTAAATCAGCCTGTTCCAAACTCCTAGCTTCCATCAAATGTAAAAGTCTTGAACGAGGAGTTGAAGCATTAAGCTGATAATGCTTATCTTCAAAATCCTCAATTAATTTTACTAATAGTTCTAACAAAGCATCTTCTTCAGGAGTCAGATCGGAACGAGAAAGCAGTGCTTCAACAGTTTCTAAAAATTTCTCGTTTTCCTCTTCTGTCTTGATAATTCGAGGTTGATATTGAGACAGTAATTGGCTGTACACTTCTGAGTTAAAAGTAATGGTCATTTTTCCAGTTGTCTTTGTCATATTCTGCATGAGTGAAGACGTATTTTATATAGATGACCTGCTTCTGATAATTAATACTAACAATTAAGCGGTATTTATTGCCTTTAATATTAAAAACTGTAAAATTACCAACCGCTTCAGCTGTAGGATAAACAGTTTGAACTTCTAACAAATTCGCCCAGATTGCTTGACTAGCAGTTCTGTACCAGTCATCAAGTACTTCATAGCAGTCACTATGTTCTTTGCAGTATTCTCGTAACTTTTTTCGACTGATGACATGCATTAATTTATTGTTGAGGCATTTCTATCTGTTTCTCCCCTTTGCCAAAATTGCTTTAAAATCTCTGTTGGCTTTCTGTCCCACGTGTCAATATGTTCGTATATCAAATTATCTTTGTTCAGCTTATAAGTTGAATAGCCGTTAAAAAATAAAGGTGCTTTCCAGGGAACGCGCAACACTCCCCGCACTGTCCAATTTACTAAAATAGTATCTGACGCAGACTGTTTTATATCATGTACGTCAAAGTAAATTTGAGTAAAAAATAGTCGGGCATGAAACCGCAAAGTCCAAAAGATAATCCGATAATTAAATTTATATTTGAATGTATTCACCGGGTCTTTAAAATAGATATCCTGTGTATAAATGTCATAGGAAATATCTTTTTCAAAAAGTGTCGGTAAATCTTGTTTGAGAGTTTCAATTACTTGTTCCATCTGCAAATAAGTTGTAGGGTAGCATAGCTATGCTACCCTATTGTGTTGGTGTGTTTGTACTAAAAACCCGAATAATTTATTTTTTGGAGTTACCTTAGTAGCGATCGCTAATCCTAAACTCTATGATTTCTTCCAAGGGCCCCAGATTGCAAAAGTAATCCCTGGTGTTTGGATGTTGACGAATAAAGTTTTACCATCTGGTGAGAAGCAGGCACCAGCGAACTCGTTGGTATTTAAAGCATTACGGGCAAATTGATAAAGTTCCCCTTTGGGAGTAACACCTACTAAGAACTGCTCATCATCCCCATCTTCACAAAGGATGAGATCCCCATAGGGTGAGACGACTATATTATCTGGATTTTCCAGTTCAGCAGCAGATGTAGATTCAACAAACAATTCAATAGTCTCTTTCCCTGGAATGTACCGCCACACTTGACCAAGCCCTAAAGCACCACCACTCGTACAGCAAAAGTAAAACTCACCGTCACCATACCAGATACCTTCTCCACGGGCAAACTGAGCTGCTCCTTTGGCAAAACCCTCAACTCTTACAGTATCTTGGGCTGGATTTGGCTCTGTAATAGTCACCCACTCTACTTTAAAGGGTTTGCGTTTGGGGAAATTTGCAAATGTTTGTGCTTGATAGATATCTTTGATTTTTAAGGCTTGAAGAGTACCTCCTTCCTTTAATTTGCCTGGTACTTTTGGGATAAAACGATAGAAAAGGCTATCTCCCGTATCTTCAGTTTCATAAACAAATCCTGTTTTAGGATCTACCGCAACAGCTTCATGGTTAAATCGTCCCATAGCTATTAGAGGTTCGGGGTTGACGGGAGTAGTGGTGCTAGCTGGAACTTCAAAGTTATAGCCGTGGAACTTCGATACATAGTTTCGATTCCCCACTGGAAAGGAAGTTGGTGTGGTGGTATTTTCTTCACAAGTAATCCATGAACCCCAAGGAGTTCGCCCACCTGCACAGTTACGATAGGTTCCACTTAAAGAAGTAAAATGTTTGATCAGCTTGCGATCGGGCCCTATAACTAAGTTTGTCGTACCGCCTTTACAAAATGGATCGTAAGGACGCGGCCCCTCAACTTTTGTACCAGAAGTAGGACTGAGTTCGTGATTGCGAACCAAAATAACTGTGCCTTTCGGGCCAGGGAAAGCCGCCATCCCATCATGGCCACCAGGTACTTTAGTACCATCGTTCATCAAGTCGTCTGTGAGAGAGAAAGTACGATACTTAAATCCAGCTGGTAAATCTAATAAGCCATTGGGATCTGGTATGAGTGGCCCGTAACCTTTACCAAATACAGGATGACCATTGGCTTGTCTAGCAATAAGACCTTCTAAAGGAGAGGCTAACAAAGTGCCAGCAGCACTTGTGCCCGCTAATGTAAAGAATCTACGTCGAGATAATTTCATAAAATTTTTTTGGCTACTGAAAATGCTGACAAGAAATTATTCGATTTCAATTAAATTTAGGTAATGCTTAATTTAATTTGGGATTATTACTTTTAATTTTCTCTCGATACAATCGACAAAAATGATAATTTTTTCAGCTGTACAATATTTGGTTAAGAGTAGTTAAAGAATAATTTAAATTAAAAAATATAAGATTTTTATGTTTCTCTGACAAAGAAAGAACATAAAGTATATGGATTAGATTTAATCTAATGATACAATCTGCCCAAAGGTGTTTGAGACCTGATTCAAGGTTAATCAATCTTGAATTTTTGATTGCCGATAGTCTACTGTTAACGAGTCTACAAGCGTCTTTCAAATTAGTCTCAATCACTTTAAGTAGAAAATTCAAGATTTGAAATTTGGAATGAAAAGATTTATTCTGCCTGTTATTAACGGGTCTTGTATCTTGCTTTTTTGCAAGATTATCGAAAGAATTACGATCTAAAATTTCAAATTTCCAATCTAAGTTTGCACAGTCAAACAAAAGCTATAACAACATTAAAATCTATTGCTGTTATCAAGACAATGAAAAGCATTCATAACCCAATCAAAGCTACTGTAGCTATTGCTGCGTTCAGTTCTATGGCTACTTTCACGAATATCCAAAGTGCTGATGCTGCTTCTTTTGAACTGAATTGGCAAGGAAATCAAGGCTATTCTGCCAAGGGAAATTTCAGCTATGACGATAGTTTTATAGGAAACATCGTCACTAAGGAACAATTGACTGATTTTGCTATTTCTTTCTTCGATCCACAAGGAACTTTATTACAAAATTTCCAATACGATTTTCCCCAAACCGATACTAGTTTCAATTTCAATTTTGATACAGTTACAAACACTGTTCTACAAACAGGTAACTTTGACACCGCTAATGGTTTTGATTTGGGAATTGACTTTGCAACAAATGTGACGGGCTTAGATTTTTATACTTACTTAAATGCCGAACAAGGATTGCCAACGGCTACAATTTTCTTAAAAGACGATCTTTCACCGGAAGTATGCGATACATTCCCAGACTGTAGATTAGATCTTGGGGGTCAGTTAACAGCAACTGCGATTCCTGAACCTGGTGCAATTACTGGACTGTTAGTAATGGGTTTTCTGAGCAGAGTTATCAAGAAAAAGCCAGCATCTACATAGACAGTAAACCCGAATAGTTGAAGCTAGCTTGATTAGAACTGTAATTGACAATTATTTTAGCTCTAACAATCAACAATCTGGAAGAAGGGCCAGATCTAAACTTTTTAGGGAGTAACTACCCACTCAAATTACAAACTTGAGATCCCCGACTTCTCTAAGAAGTTGGGGATCTAATTGTTCGTACTATAAAATTTGCTGATGAGCAAAGATGCTTATTATTTTTTTCAAAAAAACAACTTAAACCTTGCTAGTTGATTTTCAATTGTTCGCGTCAGAATTTTATTCAGTTGTTTGATGTCTTGAAATTGTAAAATTTGTTGTATTGGTAAATCAAAGGGAACTTGTCCTTCAAAGTTTGGCCGTTGCATTTGCGCTAGAAGAATTTGTTCAGACCGCTTACTTTGGATAGCGTAGCCAATTTCAATACAAACCTTCGGACTGGGAATTAGTTGCACACTTTCTTTAACATCAATAGTAGTAATGGGTGTGGTATCAGCGATAAATAACAAACTTTTACGAATTTTTCGCATCATAGTGCGATTAATTCGCAGAGTGGCATCACTGGGACGAGAGGATTCTACTAATGTTAAAGGAAGACGCGATCGCAAGTTTAAAGTCTCCAAACTTTTTTGCAGTTCTTCTCTCAGAACATCACTTGCTGCGGCATACTCAGTTTGGTAGGAGAAAAAAATAGTTGGGTCTAACTGAGCTAACAAAGCTTGTTTAGTAAAATAAATTTCGTGACTAATCAAGTCAATGTTAGCTACGCGATAGCCACCACTACCCTCAATATAAAACTCAATATCTTCTCCTTCCAGATAGCGCCCAAACCAAATTGATTTTTTAATTTCGTCACTTTCTTCTAAAAAGTCCGCTCGCAATGCCGATCTCAGCAGACTTTTTTTACTGAGGCGAATGTCTGGTGGGCGCTTTTCCAATTCTGGAATCGGCTCATAATCCTGTAAATACCACGCTCTGAGCGCAATAATTGACATAAGGCGCTATTTCAAATGTTGATCGCTATTTAAGTTCGTATTTAGCTTACACCCAGAGGAGTCACCTCGCTTTGCTCCGAATTCAAAATTCACCCATTCAAAATTAACGATCCCTATAAATAAATTTAAGGGCTTGTATTCTTTACTTTTTGAGTCATGATTCTGATTTCTTTTTAAATACAACAACACCCAGCCATCTACTCGCTTCAACATTCCCTCTCCTTGTTTATTCTAGCCAGGGATGTACTAACTCTCATCGCTTCGTAAACAAGTAATGAAAATCAGTTACAGCGCCCCCTAATTTTCCATATTTGAGGAAATATGAGTTTTCGCGTTGGGTGTTGCCGTGTTTTGACGAGACAGATGTGAATTAAACAGCGTCGTTTACCTCTTAACTACATTCCATCATGCAGCTGTTGTATCTGCCAGGGAAGCTTTTTATTAGCTTCAATTATTAGATTAGCAGTAACGAATGAAAGTAAATTTTTTTGCAACTAAACTTTACTCTTGAACTATTTTTTGAACTATTTTTTACCCAAATCAATACAGCGCAGGCTCTAAATAGCTTCAAGTTTTTTATATAATTTGTATAAACTATTGTAAATAATTTTATCATCAACCTTTGGGATGAATTGAGTAATTACCAAGTAAATTTTTAAGTTTTGAAACTAACATTTTGTAAAAAAATGGGCATGGGGCAAGCAGGAGGTGTGGGAGG
>NZ_JACKZU010000407.1:0-7029 GCF_014222165.1 Nostoc sp. 2RC | reverse complement strand
GGAGGGGTCTTGTCTATGTGTTGCATTATTTTTTCAAATTGGTATAAGTAAAATCAAGTTTTTATAGAAAGATAGCGTGAAACCCCGTGCATTTATGCCGGGGATGAAACGCTTTTGTATAGGCAGGCAAGAGGCAATAGGCAACAGGGTTATAAAAGAATAAAGTGTACGGAATTTTGTTCAAAAATCAAATAGGATTCTTATTGTAGAGAATCCATTTTATTAGGCAATTAATAAGATTGTATGTCCGTCAGGGTCTTTAACTAGACAACCTTGCCGATAAGGAAATGAATTCTCAGTTAACTGTACAAGTGGCGATATAAACTGAATTCCATCACGCTGTAGCTTATTTATTAACGACTCAAGATTATTCACAACTAGCTGAATTTGCATCGTTGCAATATCGCAACTTTTCCAATCACTCGGTATGGGACGACCTTTAAAGGGCAAAATATAATCTAGTAGTTCAATTCCTACACCACCTTGGATTGGTCGCAGTGCTGTAATTTGGACTTTGGCATCTGGCAAATTATCCAAGCGAGTTTGAGTTAAACGCCAGTTAAGGCTACGGCTATGGATTTGCATTCCTAAGAGGTCGTGGTAAAAGTGTAGACTTTGTGCGGTGTTAGAAATAGCGATCGCACTATGATCGATTCCCAAAAACAAGCGATGTCTACCGACAAGCCGCTTTGCATCTACGCTTTTTTGATGCCATTTATCTTGTCCTTTATCAGCAGGAAACCAGATTAACTCTAAATCATGTCCATCGGGGTCTTTAAACTTAAAAGCACGGATACCAGCAGATGCTTGATTATCTGGTGGTATTGTTTGCGGCGCAGTGGATATCGGTTCAATGGAAAATGAACGCAGATGAGTATAAGCCCGATCCATATCGCTGACTACAATGGCTAAATGTTGAAACCACAAATCATTACTTTGGGAATCGCTAGGAATGGGTTGAGAGTCGATGTTCAAATATTGCATCAACTCTATCAGTTCATCTCCTAATTGCAATGTGATGATGCGAATTTTTGCTCCGGCTACGTTTTGTAATTTGCTGTAATCCTGGCTTGCAACTGTAATATCGTTCGCTAGTTCAAAGCCGAGTGCCTTTGTATAGAAATTAAAAGAACGATCGCAGTTTGTCACTGTTAAACTAATAGCTCTAATTCTTTGTACGTCTACATCGATTTGACTAGACATATTTAATAGCCTTTGTACTTGCAAATTTTATAGAGATTTTAATCAATAAAATATCTTGAAAATTTTTTAGGAAATTGATTTTTTATTGAAAACATATTTTTTCTAGCTTCATGTTTTCAATATTGCATAAGATAATAAAAGTTAGTGGAAATTTTTATAGTCCTTTGGGAATAGTTTTTTATTCCTCCAAAAGTTGGAGGCGATCGCCACTTCAAACTCTTAAAGTAATCCCATAATCAAAATATCATCAAAAATCTCAGTGTTATGTATTTTTTCACACTGGTTATGATATCAATTGCCTGTCAAATTTACATCAATGCTTAATGACAATAAAGCTCTCAAAAGTAAATATTATCAGCCAATAGAGTTTAGAACTGGCTATTTGTTCTTACCCATGTTTCCTTACTGTACAGATAAACTTTCTTAACACCAAGCGTATTGTATTATGAGCTATTCTCCTTATTTACTTAAAGGTCAAAAAGCACTTGTAACGGGTGCTAGTTCTGGTATTGGTGAAGCCATAGCTCGCAATTTGGCATTGTGTGGTGCAGCAGTAGTGGTAAATTATCATTCTGAAGGCGAAGAAGCTCAAAAGATTGTTGACGATATTAAAGCTAATAATGGTGAAGCTTTTGCTGTTCAAGCTGATGTGAGTCAGGAAGACCAAGTAAAGGAAATGTTTCGGCAAACATTCCAGCAATTTGGAACAATTGATATTTTAGTAAATAACGCAGGTCTGCAAAAAGATGCACCTTTTGTAGACATGAGCCTTAATCAATGGAATACAGTAATTGGAGTCAACTTGACAGGACAATTCTTATGTGCGCGAGAAGCTGCAAAGGAATTTTTACGTCGGGGTGTGCGGCCACAAATTTCATCTGCCGCAGGTAAAATCATTTGCATTAGTTCAGTGCATGAAATTATTCCTTGGGCGGGTCATGTTAATTATGCCGCTAGTAAAGGAGGCATTAATATGATGATGCAAAGTATTGCCCAAGAACTTGCTCCGCACAAAATTCGCGTTAATAGTATTGCTCCTGGTGCAATCAAAACTCCAATCAATAAATCAGCTTGGGATACTCCACAAGCAGAGGCGAAGTTATTGCAACTGATTCCAGCTAAAAGAGTGGGTGATGTAGAGGATATTGCCAAAGCTGCTGTTTGGCTGGCTTCTGATGACTCTGATTATGTTAATGGCACAACACTTTTTGTAGATGGTGGTATGACCTTGTATCCAGGATTTACAGACAATGGCTAAAAGTGATTGGCAACTTCAACAAGAAAGGCAGAGGGCAGAAGACAGGAGGCAGAAGGAATACTGTTTTTGCCCTCTGCCCGTGACCAAAGGTAACAGGGGTCTCCAGTCCCCCACCATAATCTCTGATTTGGTGGACAAGAATTGAGCGGGGTTAAAGCTACGTTCAAATTTTTTCCTTCTGACCTCTGCCGTCTGCCTTCTTTACCGGTCAACACTCTAATGATTAATGACCAATGACCAATGACCAATGACCAATAACTAAATTTCCTTTTCATCTTCATGGCTTCAGATTCATCTAAAAAAACGATTTTTGCGGCGATGGGTGCTAACTTGGCCATCGCTATTACTAAGTTTATCGCTGCTGCTATTACTGGCAGTTCTGCCATGATATCTGAAGGTATTCATTCAGTTGTAGATACTGGGGATCAATTATTACTTTTGCTGGGAATTCACATGAGCCAGAAGCCAGCAGATGATAGACATCCTTTTGGTTATGGTCAAGAACTTTACTTTTGGACTTTAATTGTTGCTATTTTGATTTTTGCCATTGGTGGGGGGATGTCAATTTATGAAGGAATTACTCATTTAATAAATCCCAGTCCTTTAGAAAACCCGAAGTGGAATTATATTGTGTTGGTTATGGCAATATTATTTGAGGGCTTTTCTTGGACTATAGCTTTAAAAGAATTTTTACCAACCAAAGGTGAACAAAATTTCTGGCAAGCAATCAAAAATAGTAAAGATCCGACAGTATTTACCGTATTATTTGAAGATTCTGCTGCCATTGCAGGTTTATTGGTTGCTTTTTTGGGAATTTTGTTAGGACATTTATTGAATAATGTTTATTTTGATGGAATTGCCTCAATCATTATTGGCATTATCTTAGCTGTGGTGGCAGTCTTACTAGCAAGAGAAAGTAAAGGATTATTAGTTGGTGAAAGTGCCGATCCTCAAACTATAGCCAATATCCGTTCTTTATGCAAAACCCAATCAGGAGTCAAAGAAGTCATTCGCTTGCTCACAATGCAGCTTGCTCCCCAGGAAGTATTACTTAATTTAGAAATTCAATTTACTAAAAATCTTACAGGTGAAGAAATCGCATCGACTGTAGAGAATTTAGAAGCTAAAATTCGCCACAAACATCCAGAAATTAAATTAATTTTTATCGAAGCTAAATCTTTAGCGGCGACTCGAAAATCTGTTGAAAATGATGAAAAAAAATAATCGCAAAAATTTCAATACATGAACATTCTTAATCAAGCACAGGCTTTTGGTTCACCAGGAATCGATCCTCGCTGGACTCATGCTAATAAAGATGGAGTCGGAACAGCCTATTCTACCTCCAGTCGTGTGTGGTTTACAGTTTGGAATGGTATTATCACTGAAATCTACCATCCCACAGTAGACAAACCGCAAATTCGAGATTTGCAATACCTAATTTCTGATGGCAAAAGCTTTTTCCACGAAGAAAAACGCCATCTCGAATCAAAAGTAGAACGGATGTGGAATGATGGTTTGGGATACCGTATTACTAATTGCGATCGCCAAGGACGTTATACCATCATCAAAGAAGCGATCGCCGACCCGCATTTTTCTTGTATATTACAACACACAAAAATTACAGGAAAGCCGGAGTTTATTTCTCAACTCCAGTTATATGTTTTGTGTGCGCCGCATCTGCACGTCGGAGGTACAGGTAATAATGGTTACGCCATAGAAGTTGCTGGGTATCGGATTCTGACAGCCGAGAAACAAGGAAGATGGATAGCGTTGGCTGCTACAGTGCCATTTACCCGTCTTTCCTGCGGTTACGTCGGTCAAAGTGATGGTTGGACAGATTTAGCTGACAACTTTCTGATGGATTGGGAATTTGGTTGTGCTTTGGATGGTAACCTTGCTTTAACTGGACAACTCAATTTAGATGATAGTCACGAGTTTACTTTAGGGCTGGCATTTGGCACAAATTTGCACAATGCAGTTTCTACATTGTTTCAATCACTGAATATTCCTTTTGAACAGCAAAAGCAAAATTACATCGAACAGTGGAAGCGATCGCGGCAGGACATCAAAGCATTAGAAAAGATTTCCTATGACGATGGCAAGTTGTATCACAACAGTATTAGCTTACTTTTGGCACATGAAGATAAAACTTATCCTGGTGCGTTAATTGCATCTATAACTATTCCTTGGGGTGAAACCAAAAACGACCAAGACCAAGGAGGATATCATCTCGTTTGGACGCGGGATTTGGTAAGTAGTGTAGCAGGTTTGGTGGCCGCTGGAGAAAAAGATACAGCAGTGCGATCGCTAATTTATCTCGCTACCAGCCAGCAGGAAGACGGCGGATTTGCTCAAAATTTCTGGGTTGATGGCAAACCTTATTGGCAAGGTATTCAACTTGATGAAGTGGCATTTCCAATTTTATTGGCACGGCTTTTATACCGCGAAAATGTATCGCTAAATTTTAATATTTACCCGATGATTTTGCGGGCAGCAGGTTATTTAATTCGCCAAGGCCCTGTTACCCAACAAGAACGTTGGGAAGAAAACAGCGGCTATTCACCATCAACACTCGCATCGAATATTGCTGCCTTAATTTGTGCTGCTGAATTTGTGCGTGAAAATGGCGATATAGCAACAGCAAAATTCATCGAAGAATATGCCGATTTTTTAGAATGTCATATTGAAGATTGGACAGTTACCACCGAAGGAACTTTAGTGGCTGGTATCAAACAACATTATATTCGGATTACTCCTTCAGTTATCAATAATTCTCAACTCAATGAAAATCCTAACCAAGGAAATATTCTCATCAAAAATCACCCACCTGGTGAATCAGTAGAATTTCCCGCGAAGGAAATTGTCGATGGCGGTTTCTTACAATTAGTACGTTATGGAATTCGTAAACCTGATGACCCAATTATCGTTAATTCCGTCAAAGTAATTGACGCAATCTTGAAAGTAGATACACCAGTTGGCCCTTGTTGGCATCGTTACAATTACGACGGTTACGGGCAGCGAAAAAACGGAGAACCTTTTATCGGTTGGGGTAAAGGACGTGCTTGGCCTTTGTTGACAGGAGAACGAGGACATTATGAATTAGCTGTGGGTGGCGATGTCAAAACCTATATCAAAGCAATGGAAGGATTTGCTTCAGATACTTGTTTGTTACCAGAACAAATCTGGGATGAAACAGATAAACCAGATGCTTATATGTATTTAGGAAAACCAACAGGTTCGGCAATGCCTTTAATGTGGCCGCACGCAGAGTATATCAAATTGCTGCGGTCTACTGATGACGGTCGAGTATTTGATTTTATTCCAGAAGTAGCCAATCGGTACTTGGGTAAAAGAAACCAATGTAAATCATTAGAAATTTGGAAATTTAACCGTCAAATAAACAAAGTTAAAAGAGATTATACCCTACGAATTCAAGCTTTAGCAGCTTTTCAGTTACACTGGTCGCAAGATAATTGGCAAACCATCAAAGATACACCTGCCACTTCCACAAAATTAGGCGTGCATTTTGTAGATATTTCTGTTTGTAATGCACAACAATTAATCAGCTTTACCTTTTTCTGGATTGAAAGCAATAAATGGGAAAAGCGCGATTATCACGTTGTAGTTGTTGATTAGCAACTTTATTAAATATTAAAGCATAAATACAGCAGGCAAAAGGGTTGAAAATCTCTTGGTATAAGAGGATGTTTGAAAAGTCATGATTGATGTATCAAATATTTTTACCCTACCCTAACTTATAAAGGGGAGGGAACTAGATTTTATTGTTTCCCACCTTACCAAGGGGGGATTAAGGGGGGTAATTAAAATCACAGTTAACCACTTTTCAAACAAACTCTAAAAAAGAATAAAAATCTACTTATTACTCTGTCCCATTAATTTTGTGAAGTGAATTAACCTTTTTTCTTCTTTCTCTTTCTTTGCGTACTTCTCTGACGAGACGCTGCGCGAATGCGTACTTTGCGGTTAGTTCCTTAAAACACCACCTTTCCACAAATCAAATATAAATTCTATATGAGCCTTTTTTATGCAGAATCATCAATCCCACAACCCGACAATTAACTACTGGTATGTCTGGACTGACCGAGATGGTGTCACCCACCAATCCCGTCGTCAAATTCAGGACTTCATTCACAAAGGTATAGCACCGCATACCTCCCCTCAATGGTTGTCTCAATTGAAGCAAGCTGCTGCCACAGTCACCTTCACTGTATTACCAGTTGGATGGATTGGAGAGTGGCATGAAAACCCCAAACCTCAGTGGATTGTCCCCCTCTCAGGGCGTTGGTTCGTGGAGACTATGGACGGCCAGCGAGTAGAAATGGGCCCTGGCGAAATTTCATTTGGCGCAGACCAAAGTAGCAAAGAAGACACACAAAATCATAAAGGTCATCTTTCTGGAACAGTAGGCGATGTCCCAGCTGTCCTAATGATGGTGCAATTTGAAGAAACCCCAATTATGGAGTAGCTTTAGTAATTGTAATAAAAAGTACTCGTGTTTTTAAGTTGGGCATTGGGCATTGGGCATTGGGCATTGGGCAAGCAGGAAG
>NZ_JACKZU010000406.1:0-7070 GCF_014222165.1 Nostoc sp. 2RC | reverse complement strand
AGATGGGGAGATGGGGGGACAAGGTAGCAATCTACAGTTTCAGTTTCAAGTGTGGCTTGTTAATTCTGCCTGCGGTGTGGATTTTAACTACCAATGAACTCAGAGCTACGGCTAATAACTTGACACCAAACTCTGAAGAAACAAAGCAGGAGGTAGAAGCCAAAAGCCAGGAGGAAACAGGATTTGACTTGTTTGTTCCATCCATAGCGGGTGGCGCGGGGTCTGTAGGAGACTCTTACCCAGAGTTAGAAATTGTCCAGGAAACAGCACCATCTCCTATAACTGAACCATCGTCAGCACCACAACGCCTTCGAGTCCGCAAAATTCAAGTTATCGATAGCACTGTTTTTAGTGAAAATGACTTGAATGCAGCTGTTAAGCCCTTTGAAGAACGAGACTTGACTTTAGAAGAAATTCGACAAGCAGCAGACGCAGTTACCCAGCTTTATCTAAATAAAGGCTATCTCAATTCCAGAGCAATTCCAGAGACTCAGCAACCTAGTACCGCCGATGGAGTTGTGGTTATTCGCGTCATTGAAGGACGTTTGGCAGAAATTGACATCCAAGGAACGCGGCGATTAAACAAGTCTTATATTCGTAGTCGCATCGAATTAGGTGCTGGTATTCCTTTGAGTATTAATAAGCTGGAAGACCAACTAAAGCTATTACGACTCGATCCTTTATTATCAAATGTGGAAGCACGTCTGCGTCCCACGGGTAAAGTGGGTCAAAGTGTTCTACTGGTGAGAGTTGAAGAGGCAAATCCTTTGGGTGGTAGTTTGGGTGTAGATAACTATTCCCCTCCTAGTATTGGTGCAGAAAGATTGGGTGTTGAACTGCGCCATCGTAATTTAACTGGAATGGGAGATGAGTTAGCCGGGTCTTATTTTCACTCCTTCAGTGGTGGTTCGGATATTTATGATTTGAGGTATCAACTTCCCGTGAATGCGATGGATGGGAAGGTACGAATTAGAGCTGCATTTAGTCGTAACGAAATTACTCAAGCGCCATTCGATGCCTTTGGTATTCGGGCAAACCAGGATATTTATGAAATTAATTATCGCCAACCATTGATGCGATCGCCAAGACAAGAATTTGCCCTGTCTTTAGGATTTAGCTATCAAGATGGTCAAACTTTTCTCTTCGATAACCTTGCAACTCCCTTTGGTATCGGCCCCGATGTCAATGGAGTCAGCCGCACCAGCGTTATTAAATTTGGTCAAGAATATATCAAACGCGAACCCCAAGGTGCTTGGTTCTTGCGATCGCAATTTAATTTTGGCATTGATATCTTAGATGCCACAATCAACAATGACCCCATCCCAGATGGTCGCTTTTTCAGTTGGCTATTTCAAGTACAGCGCGTCCAGCGACTCACCAACGACCAATTATTGCTCATCCAAGCAGACTTACAGCTAACACCAGACAGTCTGTTACCTTCTGAACAATTTGTCATTGGCGGCGGACAATCAGTCAGAGGATATCGTCAAAATGTGCGCTCAGGGGATAATGGATTTCGGGTAGCCATTGAAGATAGAATCACAGTGCAGCGCAATGAATCAGGATTATCCACCATTCAAGTAGCACCATTTATTGACATGGGAGCAGTTTGGAATAAATCTAATAATCCCAATCAGCTACCGAATCAAACTTTTCTCATTGGCGCGGGTTTAGGATTATTGTGGAATGAAGCTTTTGGCATCAATAATTTAAGTTTACGACTCGATTATGGATTTCCATTTATCGATTTGAGCGATCGCGGTAATAACATTCAAGATGATGGCTTTTATTTTAGCCTGCGATATCAGCCGTGATGGGGCATGGGGGAGCACTGCGGTCTTGGGGAGACTCCAAGACCGCAGTGGCGTCATGGGGCATAGAATATAGAGATTATCACAATGATATTAGATAGCTATTAAATATTAACAATTATGTTAATCAATTTATCCAATCTAGCAACCATGATAAATAATAACGAGTACTGAGTAGGTAAATAAAAGTACAGATATTATGCTACCTCTTGAGCAATTGTTTTGTCCGTGTTGTACACCCGCTCTTCTATACGGCTTATCTCAATACGGTTCCCAAGTTTTTTTACAGCCGTTGCTTCTGTTGGACTCAAGATTTTTATCTGCTGCTGTGGAACTGAAGCCGAAGCAGCAATCGCTAAAGCCTGAATCTATACTCTGCAACCTTACCCTTGATGAGACTCGCCAGATTCTATAGGAAGTATCTACTATGCTTTTTTTTCCCCATACCAGCCAAGGATGGCTCAATGGTAAATTGATGGTTGGAATAGTCAGGGTGATTGCCATCGGAATCTTTCTGGTGACAAGTATCCTATTTCCTTGGAGTGGCTTTGCTCAGGCTGAAGAAGTAGTTTCAGAATGCAAGTCTATCCAATCTCAAATCTTGATCAACAATGTTCGGATCTTTGATGGTGAGTCGAAGGACTTGACTGAGAAGAAAAACCTCCTCATTGTCAACAACAAAATCAACACTATATCTGCAATTCCGATAAATTTCATCGGGCGTTCCGAACGTTGTCGCTATCCTATAAACAAAGAAGGGCTAAGTGAGGAAGAAATAGCTCAAAAAGAAAAAGAGCCTGAGACAGAAGATGAAATCAAAGCGCGAGAGAAGACCATTAATGCAACTGATAATCAGGTGCTGATACCAGGTCTGATTGATGCACACTACCATATCATGTTATCGATCGTGCCGCAGCAAATCGCTTTGACTGCTGACATTGGTTACATAAATTACGTGGCTGCGAAGGATGCCAAGGATATTTTGATGCGCGGTTTCACTTCAGTCCGTGATGTGGGGGGGCCCTCTTTCGGATTGAAGCGGGCAGTTGATGAAGGAATGATAGTTGGGCCACGAATCTTCCCGTCAGGCGCGTTCATTTCCCAGACTGGAGGACATGGGGATTTTCGGCTACCAAGCTTGCTGCCAAAGGCACTAGGCGATCTAACTTATGAAGAGCGGATTGGCTTGACAGCCATCGCCGATAGTCCTGATGAAATTCGTCTCCGTGCAAGGGAGCAACTGCGCCAAGGGGCCAGTCAACTCAAGGTAATGGCGGGTGGAGGTGTTAGTTCAGACTACGATCCCCTTGATGTAACTCAGTACACCAAAGAAGAGATTACTGCGGCAGTCCAAGCAGCGAAAAATTGGGGTACTTATGTCACTGTTCATGCTTATACATCGGATGCGGTGAAGCAAGCTATTGAAGCTGGTGTCAAGTGCATTGAACATGGGCAACTGATAGACGAGAACACCGTTAAAATACTGAAAGATCGCGATATTTGGTGGTCTTTGCAGCCCTTTTTGATGGACGAGGATGCAAATCCTAAAACGGGCGAAAATCTGGAAAAACAAAAGCAAGTGGCGGAAGGAACAAAAAATGCCTACAAATGGGCAAAGCAGTACGGAGTCAAGACAGCATTTGGTACTGACAACATGTTTAGCGCCAAGAACGCTAAAGCTCAAAATAGGAAATTGGCAAAGTTAGTTAACGACGTGAACTTGAAAGGAACGTACACAGAAGCCGATGTCCTCAAGATGGCAACTGCGGACAATGGCAGCTTGCTGCAACTGTCAGGTCTCCGCAGTCCCTATCCTGGCGAACTGGGAGTTGTGAAAAAGGGCGCACTAGCGGATTTACTACTAGTTAATGGCAACCCGCTTAACGACATCAATCTCGTCACAGATCCAGAAAAAAATTTCCTCGTCATCATCAAGGACGGCAAGATTTACAAGAACATAATCAACAACTAGTGAGACTAAAACCAATAATGTCAAAGGCGCTCTGTATAGACATTTGAGTGATTTTTTTGGATATTTTTTGTCGAAGTCCTACTATTAAGTAAAAGCCTAGCAAAGTCTAGGCTTTAATTATGGGGTAAGCAAGGAATAGATGATACGCTGATTCAGCCATACTCTGGGCATTCGTCCCCGCAATCACTGGAAGTTTACTCACAATTGTCCATCAAAGAAGCCCAAAAAGAATACGACTCTGCGATCGGAAAGTTCCCTGTTTAATACTTATGTACTATTTTATTCAGCAATTTCTAAACTAAACTGTTTAGTTTGCCACTGGAGGCAGCTTCCGTAACACTACCCCAATTTGATATTCAAATTCAGCAATGTCCTAATTTTCTTTGTTTGTCAATGGCCAATACCCAATGCCCTTTTTCATTTTTTATATAAAGCCCGATATTCCCAAGGATTGACGAATTTAGTATCGTTCCAAATGCCAAGCTTTTGTTCTTTGGCTTGTGCTTCGGCTTGTTGAATTAAGTCTTTGCTGGGACATTTATTTAAATAAGGACGATATACTTTAGCTAAGCCTTCTTGCAATAATACTTGTTGGATGAATGTGCTATTTTTTAAGCGGACTTCTGCAACTTTACGTCCATAACGATCGCTATCGGTAATATTCAATGTTACGCGTTCGCCTCCTTGCTGTACGAGTTGTTGTACGCGTTCTTGAGCTTTCACACCCCAACTAAATTGATTGCGATCGCTAGTACTTTTACTCTGCTTTTCTTTATTGGTATGAGCTATTTCTGGCGCATCTACACAAGCAAAACGCACGGTAACATTTTTACCATTGGTATCTTTAATTACTATAGTATCACCATCACTCACTCGCTCAACAGCATCTCCAGAATTATTCATCAAGCGATCGCAGCCCATCAAACCTAAAACTAGGATACTTGCACAAAGCCAAAATACCATTACTTTAATTAATTTTTTCATGCAAATTCACCAAATTATTTGAAACTTGTCAAACAACCTCTAATATTTGCAAATAAACCCCGATTTTCAAAAAACTAAGATTTTGAAAGTAGACGCAACCCTAATTAATTCTGAATTCTGAATTCTGAGTTCTCAATTAAGAATTCTTAATTCTTATTCATATACTCTCCTAAAGATTGCAAACATATCTGAACTTTTGTATCTATTAATTGATTATCAAAAGGCAATCGTTGGCCAGTTACCCAAGCTTCTTGGGGTTGACACTGATATATTCTGCGGGGGGAATCATTTAAATAATCATCAGCTGTGCGATTGTGTTTTCTTGGGGCACGATTTAAAAGTAACTGCAAAATATTTTCTGTTTCCTCTGGCTTTAATTCTGATGCAGTTCCATAAAAATATAAACCATCTGCCGTACCTTGAGAAACGCTGGAACTAAAAATAGCGATCGCCACCTTACCATCATTGTTGTATAAATTCTGCGAATGCTTCGACTCAATAGCCGAACTCCAATAAATATTGCAGTTATCATCATAGGCAAAAAATACAGGGGATACCCAAGGATAACCATCAAAAGAACAAGTAGACAAAGTACAATAAATGTTATTTTCCATAATCCGAAAAGCTTTCGCAATCACTTCTGGATTTTGGAAATCAATTGTATTCACCCATCGATTCGTAGCATTCGCAGATTCCAACATAAATTATTCGCCAAGAACATTTTACTTGCACATATTTTTGGCTGTTAACTGTTAACTGTCAACTGTCAACAAACTTAAAGTTGATTTCGCGCCTTCAATTGCAGATATCGTTCAACCAACTCATCTGCAATTTGATTTGCGGGTGCATCTAATATTAATACACCTTTTTGTTTCAGTTGAGCAAATGCCACTTGTCGTTGTGCCAATAAATCTAATGACACAGCACGCACATAAGCACCTGTAACATTTTCACTAAAAGTATCCGCCAAGCGATCGACTTGCGGATCTCGCAATGTCACACAAAATGGTAGATAGCGGGGTGCTAACTTGGAAAGTGCAGCCAGCAATTCCATAGAAGCGGTGACATCAACTAAATCAGTAATCACCACCACCAGCGCCCTACGAGTTTGTCGCTGGACAACGTTTGTCACTGCGCCCAAATAATCAGATTCCAATAACACTGGTTGAATTGGAGTTAGTTTATCAATTAGCTGATTCAAATGAAGTTGACCGCGTTCTGGGGGAATCCACGTATGCATTTGGCGGTCAAATACACCAACCCCAACGCGATCGCCGCGATGTAACCCCGCCAAAGCCAAGGATAAAGTTGCATTTAAACCCCAATCAAATCGCTGTAAACCCTGGACTTTTGCCGTCATCAGTCTGCCGCGATCGAGTAAAATCAGTAGAGTTTGTTCCTGTTCTGGTTCTAAAACCCTCACCAATGGGGGTGAGTTACCATAAGCACCAACTCGTCGGGCGGTGGCTTTCCAGTCAATAAACCGTAAATCGTCCCCAGTGCGATAATTCCGCAGTTCGGCAAACTCAGTACCAATACCCGTTTGCCTAGCTTGGCGCATAGCCCCTGATGATTGTAGTGTTAGGCGAATTGTGAGCGATCGCAACCCAATTAAATCGGGATAAACTTTCACTGGCAAACTTTGTAAAATCTGCCAATCATCCCAAGCCAACCCCCAAAGCCCCAATTGTCTAACTTGAATATTTCCCCAAGGAAACTCTCCCCGTTGTGTCGGTTGAACAGTATAAGTTAATTCCTGGGTGCTGTTGCTGGGAATAGTCGCCTCTAGTGCCGGTGCAGATACACCAAAACCTGTTGGATAATAATCGCGGATTTGAATTTGAGCGTTGGCTTTTTGCGATGTTACTTTTAACACAACTGAATTATCCCGCCCAATGGATAGCCGTGGCGGCAATTCGCGGGTAATTTGCACGCGATAACGCCGCACTTGCCAACCATCCGCAACCATCAATAGCAGAACTACGACATCATATAACAAAGTGATGACAATGGTTGTTTTGATGGTGAGAAAAAACGATAGGACAAAGGCGATGGCAATTCCTAAAAGTAATAATAAATAAACTCGTTTAGAAGGAACCATTTTTTTTCCAGTTAAGCAATTTTAAATTTGGGTAGGGGCGCACAGCTGTGCATTGGTGTCAACTTAACGTAAAACCCTTGTAATGATGTTAGAGCAAACTTACTCAATTAGTAATTAATCCACACTCACCCCACCCCGGTTTTGTCTAAAGCCAAAACCTCCCCTCCCCGCAGGCGGGGAGGGGATTGAGGGGTGGGGTAAA
>NZ_JACKZU010000405.1:0-7110 GCF_014222165.1 Nostoc sp. 2RC | reverse complement strand
GGGGAAAAATTTCTTCACCATCCTCCCACACCTCCCACACCTCCCACACCTCCCACACCTCCCACACCTCCCACACTTCCTAGAAAGCCTCATGCCCCATGCCCAATGCCCCATGACCAATTTACTAATTTTGCTGACGATTAAGATCTTGCAGGTCGAGAGCATAATTTAATCTCAGGACGTTGACGCCTGGTTCGCCAAAAATCCATAAAAATCTGTCGTCAGTATACTTATTAATTAGACGTAAAATTTCGTCTTCTGCTACTCCACGGGCACGGGCTACTCGTTCTAATTGCTGGCGTGCTGCTTTGAAGGAAATATGGGGATCTAAACCAGAACCAGAGGTGTAAATAATATCAGCGATCGGTTGCAGATTTTCGTCTCGCAATTGATTTGACTGCTCTACAATCCGATTTAGTAGCTCTGGATTACTAGGAGCAAGATTGCTGGCTCCAGATATGCCAGTGGGTCTGGCTTTTCTTCCTTGGCTGTATCTCACTATACTGGGTCGAGAATAGAAATATCGCTCAGATGTGAAAGTTTGACCAATCAAAGCTGAACCAATTGGTTCGTTATTTAAATTCAGCATAATACTGCCGTTAGCTTGGTAGGGGAAGAAAACTTGACCCACTACAAGGATTACCAGAGGATAAACCAGCGCAGTCAACAACCAAAGCATGAGGGTGATGAAAATTGCTCTGATTGTTTCTCGAATAATAGCCATAATAAATTTTCTACTTGCTCCTAAAATTAACTTTTAATTTTTAATTTTTAATTCTTTTACCAAATAGAATGCTGTCAACAGCATAAATTATTGTGAGAACTACCACATTCAACCACAGCATTCTAAAAATAGCGAGTCTTAGATGTTAGAGAACTCCTATAAATAAAAACTAGTGCTTGAAGTTGGTGACTGATGACTAGACTTGTTGCATAAGTCGCGAAAAGGTTAAGAGGAAAGGGGGAAAGGTTTTGTGTTTTCCCTTTCCCCTTTAACCTTTACCCTTTTCCCATCTCTTTTTCCAGCATCTGTACTTTTGCTGTTACTAAGCTAACCCAACAACTGTAATGAGTATATCTATCAACTTAATGGCGATAAATGGCGCTATTACTCCACCTAAACCATAAATTAAGATGTTGCGTTGCAATAGTTGATTAGCTGTTAGAGGTTTAAACTGTACACCCCTCAATGCTAGGGGAATCAAAGCTGGAATAATCAAAGCATTATAAATCAGTGCCGATAACACAGCAGAATTTGGGCTAGTTAAATTCATAATATTTAGACTTTGGAGGTTAGCAGCCACAAAGATTACTGGAATAATCGCAAAGTATTTAGCAACATCATTAGCGATGGAAAATGTGGTCAATGCGCCGCGAGTAATCAGCAATTGTTTACCAATGCTGACAATATCGATTAATTTTGTGGGATCGGAGTCCAAATCTACCATGTTGGCGGCTTCTTTTGCGGCTTGGGTTCCTGTGTTCATTGCCACGCCGACGTTTGCTTGAGCTAATGCAGGAGCATCGTTAGTTCCGTCTCCTGTCATGGCGACTATTTTGCCTGCGGTTTGTTCTTGTTGAATGACGTTGATTTTGTCTTCTGGTGTGGCTTCGGCGATGAAGTCATCCACCCCGGCTTCTTTGGCAATGACGGAGGCTGTAATTCGGTTATCCCCTGTTAGCATGACGGTGCGAACTCCCATACGGCGGAGTGCAAGAAAGCGATCGCGGATACCAGGTTTTACAATATCTTTCAGATAAATAACTCCGTAGATTTCGTTATCTAAGCTCACTGCTAGGGGTGTACCTCCCAACAATGAAACCCGTTCGTAGGCTGCATCTAATTCTGGAGTATCGCGTCCGTTGCGGGAACGAACAAATCCTTTAATGGCTCCCACTGCTCCCTTTCTGGCTTCGTGTCCACCGGGTAAGTTTGTACCACTCATGCGTGTTTTCGCAGAAAAATCAATTCCTTGGGCTTGACTAGAGTCAAAATCAAATCTTGCGCCTAACTTTTCCGCGAGTCGCACAATGGATTTGCCTTCTGGGGTATCATCAAATACACTAGCTGCCCAGGCAACACTGGCGATTTCCGCCATCGTATGATCGTTGATGGGGATAAATTCCTCTGCCAAACGGTTGCCAAGGGTAATTGTACCCGTCTTATCGAGAACCAGAGTGTTGACATCACCAGAAGCTTCTACGGCTCGTCCTGAGGTGGCAATGACGTTAAATTGCGCGACTCGATCCATACCGGCAATGCCGATGGTACTCAGTAATCCACCGATGGTGGTGGGGATCAATGCCACTAATAGGGCAATCAAAACTGGGACGCTAACAGGACTATCGACATAGTAGGCAAGTGCTGGCAAAGTGGCCACAACAAACAAAAATATTAAGCTGAGAACAGCCAATAATACCGTCAAAGCAATTTCATTTGGTGTTTTGCTGCGTTGCGCGCCTTCCACTAAGGCAATCATCCGGTCAATAAAGCCTTTACCTGGGTCAGATGTAATGCGGATAATCAATTCATCGGAGATAATTCGCGTTCCACCTGTGACGGAACTGGCAACATCAGAACCCGATTCTTTTAATACTGGTGCGGATTCCCCAGTAATTGCCGATTCATCCACAGAGGCCACCCCCATGATCACTTCACCATCAGCGGGTATAATATCGCCAGCAACTACGTAGATGGTATCACCTTGTTGCAGGCTAGTGGATGAAACTTCACTCACTGTGCCATCAGCAGCGAGTTTTTTAGCAATCGTCTCTGATTTTGTAGACCGCAAGGCATCAGCTTGAGCTTTTCCTCGTCCTTCGGCTATGGCTTCGGCAAAATTGGCAAACCAAACTGTAAAAAATAAAATCCCTGATAACAAACCATTAAACAGTTGCGGGTTCTTTTGGTTAGTTGGGCCAAATAAGTTGGGATCGACGGTTACCAATATAGTGACCATCGTCCCCACCCAAACCAAAAACATCACTGGATTTTTAATTGCATACTTAGGGTTGAGTTTAATAAAAGCATCTCGCACTGCTCTTAAGTACAACCACTTAGTATTTACTCTAGCTTTTTTACGTGCTTGGCGGCGATCGCCAGGACGAGAATTTGGGCGTCTAGCTTTGGAGGTAGTTGCCGCTTTATTCATAAACTTAAAAATGAGGAGTTGGGAGTTAGGAGTTAGGAGTTATTAACTCCTAAGTGAATCTAGCTACCAGAGGCTAGTTGCAAACCTTCGGCTATGGGCCCTAAAGCTAGAACCGGAAAGAAAGTCAAGACTCCCAAAATCAGGGTTACTCCAGCAGCGATGCCCATAAATACCCAAGAATCAGTTCTCAGGGTACCGGGAGTTTCTTGTACTTGTTGTTTGCGAGACATGCCGTCTGCTAACAGGAGGATGGCAAACATGGGGATGTAGCGTCCTACTATCAAGCTAAATAAAGTACTTATGTTCCACCAAAGGCTATTATCTTTCAATCCTTCTAAGCCAGAACCATTATTTGCCCCGGCTGAGGCAAATTCATAAACTACTTGGGAAATGCCGTGATAGCCAGGATTGCTAATTCCAGATAGGGAAATTGGATAAGCTAAGGCAATGGCGCTAGGAATTAAAACTACAATTGGGTGAATTAACAGCACTAGGCTGGCAAGGACGATTTCTCGTTTTTCAATTTTGCGCCCTAAAAATTCTGGGGTGCGTCCCACCATTAACCCAGTGAGAAAAACGGTGAGAATTAAGTAAATAAATAAGTAAGCTGTTCCAGTTCCTTGACCACCCCAGATAACTTGGATAAATAAGTTAAAAAGAGTGGAAAATATTCCCTGTGGCATTAGGGAATCGTGCATTCCGTTCACAGCACCACACATGGTGGCGGTGGTCATCACTGCCCACAATGCCGTTTGCGCCCAACCAAATCTAACTTCCTTACCCTCTAAACTCGGCTGTTCTAGTCCAATGGTTCTGTTTACCAGGGGATTACCTTGCAGTTCTCCGATGGCTGTAACTCCAACCAAAAATACAAAAACCCCAAACACCATCCAAAAAAGCAACCATGCTTGTTTGATGTTATTAGCAAACACGCCATAAGTGTAAATCAAGGCTGCTGGGATGGCAATCATGGCGATCGCTTCAATTAAATTAGAAGCGCCATTGGGATTTTCAAAGGGATGGGCAGAATTTGTGCCAAAAAAGCCACCGCCATTTTCCCCCAACATTTTAATGGCCTCAAAGGATGCCACCGGGCCTCTGGCAATGTACTGGGTTCCTCCTTCTAAGGTTGTCACATCCATTGTCTTAGCTAATGTTTGCGGTACACCCACTAAAACTAAGGCGATGGCGGCAACAATTGATATTGGTAGTAATATTCGTGTAATGGCACGGGTAATATCTACGTAAAAGTTACCTAGTCTTCTGCCCGTCAACCCCCGAATAAAGGCAATTCCCACCGCTAAGCCAGTGGCTGCGGAGGCAAACATTAAAAAGCCTAAAGCGGATACCTGACTAAAATAACTTAAGGTTGTCTCACCAGCATAGTGTTGCTGGTCGGTATTCGTTAAAAAGGAAATTGTCGTGTGCAGCAATATATCCCAATTCGGCCTACCAAAACCACTAGGATTCCAAGGTAAAAATTTCTGAAAATACAGCAGTAAATACACTGAAATACCCATTATCAGATTTGTGCATATTACAGCCCGGATATACTGCCAGCCCGTCATATCATCTTTTGTGCGGACACCTGCTAGTACATATATACTTCGCTCTATTGGGTTCATTAAGAAATCAAGTAGCGTTCTTTCTCCCAAGAAAACACGTGCTATGTATCTTCCAAAGACCGGAGTAATCGCTACAACTATACACAGCGTTAAGGCGATTTGCAAAAAACCTTGTCCCATATATTTTGCGCTCTATATAAATTAAGTGCTATCAAGCTAATCTCTAAAAATAACAGATTGACTGTTGGTTCTCTGATTGCCTGTGGCTTGGCGATATTTTATAGCAGTATGCTTTGATTTTTGAAGTTATTTGTTTAAGACACTCCCCTGCCTGACTAACTATCGCTAGCCTGCGGCAACGCCTAACGGCGAACGCTCACTTAGTCGTAAAGGCAGGGGATTTTTGCGTAAGTCCTAATTTTATGTTAAGAATATTGAAATTTTCTTGTTTTGATTTATTAAAAAATATCAGGGGTGACTTATGGTGTAGCGTAACGCACTTAAATCGTTAAACGGTGCGTTAGCCTTTGGCGTAACACACCCTACTGGCGTGGCAAGGCTAAAATAGTGCATTGTTATATTGAAATAAGCATGATGAATTTTTGAGGTTAATCAAAATGACACAAGAATTAATAGACCTCAGAACTTGTATCTTAGAAGGACGTTATACAGATGCCTTGGCAATGGTAGATGAATTAGAGGGCATGAGTAAACAAGCTATTCTGCGTAATATACAAGCTTATTTGAGAATTTTATTAATTCATTTAATTAAAAACCAACTAGAGCAGAAATTAACAAATTCTTGGGTAGCTTCTATTCGCAATTCAGTTTTAGAAATAAAAAAACTTAATCTTAAAGAAAATAAAAAGTCTTACTATCTAAATTTAGAAGAATGGGATTCTCATCTAGAAGATGAAATAGAAGTAGCTGTGCGTGATGCCAGTGTGGAAGTAATGAATGGAATATATAATGAATTTCAACTGATTGAAATGGTAGATAGAAAACAAATTATTCAGGCTGCTTTGAAATTTTTGACATTAACTTATTCTTATTCAGCCAAAGAATTACCAGCAGTTGTGGCTGAAACTTTAACTGAGTTACCAGGTGGAGAAGATTGGAAAGTCGGTAGGCAGTGAAAAATGACACAGGAATTAATCGACTTGAAAACTTGTATTTTAGAAGGACGAATCAGGCGATCGCTATTGATTTATCAGTGTAAGTTACTCAAAATACTAAAGTAGGAAATATAGTCAATATTCCGGTATGCTGATTGCCAAAGTGTAGTATTTATTTTATATTACTCTACGGATACGCAAACAAAGAAGTTTTCGCCAATTCAAGGTAGAGATATGAGAGAAATAACTCGCCGCAAATTTATCGCCACAGCCACCTTGGCGACGGGTTTTGCCTTGGCAGTGCAACCCATTTCTGCCGGAGTCATCACCACTGATACCAAGGGATTAACAGCCGGTGCAGTGAAAATTCCTGTCAAGGATGGCGAAATTCCTGCTTATAGAGCAGTACCCGCCACTGGTGAAAATTTCCCAATTGTTTTAGTAATTCAAGAAATCTTTGGCGTACACGAACACATTCAGGATGTCACTCGCCGCTTTGCCAAGTTAGGATATTTAGCCATCGCTCCAGAATTGTTTGTTCGTCAAGGTGATGTTTCAAAATTAAGCAATATTGACGAAATTCGCTCTGTTGTTGCCAAAGTACCAGATGCCCAAGTGTTATCCGACCTCGACGCCACAGTAGACTGGGCTGTGAAATCAGCTAAGGGTAATGCCGATAAATTGGGAATTACAGGCTTCTGTTGGGGTGGGCGCATCACTTGGCTGTACGCTGCACACAATCCCAAGGTGAAAGCGGGTGTAGCATGGTACGGGCGACTCGTAGGTGATGCTACTAAACTTCAGCCAAAGTACCCCGTTGATATTGCATCAAAACTTACAGTTCCCGTTCTCGGACTTTATGGCGGCCAGGATACGGGTATTCCTTTAGATACAGTAGAGCAAATGCGCGATCGCCTCAAGTCAAGCAGTAGCAAATCTGAAATCATTGTCTACCCAGATGCACCCCACGCCTTTTTTGCCGATTATCGTCCTTCCTACCGCGAAAAACAAGCAAAGGAAGGCTGGCAGCGCCTTTTGACTTGGTTCAAGGAAAATGGAGTGCAATAAGCCACAACATATTAGACAAGAGTGCAAAAGTGTTTTTTGTACTCTGGGGAAAGGGAAAAGGTTAATGATTCGACCCTTCTCTACGAGAGGCTTCTCTACGAGAGGCTTCGCCAACGCCAACGACAAAGCTCAGGGTAGGCAAGCTCACCAACCGGGAAAAGGGAAAATACCAAACCTTTCCCCCTTCCCCCTTCCCCCTTCCCCTTTCCC
>NZ_JACKZU010000404.1:0-7120 GCF_014222165.1 Nostoc sp. 2RC | reverse complement strand
ATTTATTAGTATGTATCCAAAAAATTCTTTTGTAATTTCTTCAAAAGGTTTAGATTTTTTAACTAATAGTCTTTGTGATGGAAGACTTGAAATTTTTGAGTTAGAAAATTTTGATCGAGAGAGGGCAGAAAAATTTATTGGAAAGTATCTAGAAAAGGCTAGAGGTCAAGAGCCATCAAAAGATGATATTAATAATATTTTAAATCGTTATTCTGCGGTAGGTACAAAAGATTACAATCCTTTACTCCTATCTTGTCTATGTTCCTATTGTCCTGATGAAAACAAAAGCGAACCTGAGAAAAACTCGAAAAATAGTACTGAATTGATGCAAGAATCAATATACAATTTTGTTACAGAATGGGATGAAGTACGCAGTCCAGATAATAGCGATCCCTATTTTTTACTCCTACCCGAACAGCGAATTAAACTTTTAGGTTTTCTAGCGATTCGCTTTATGCAAGGAGTTAATCATAATGGTAATCAAGCTAATGTTCCTGCAAGTAAAGATACTGTTTTAGATTGGATTATTGAATTTATAAATCAAGTTGATATCAATAAGACTCTAGAGGAAAGATATTTAAAGCTTGACATTAATTATTCAATAGAAAGTATAAGCTCTCAAAAGAAAATAGCTAATTATTTACTGAATAGTATAGAATTTCAAGATGGATTGATTGTTGAACGATATAAGGGAGAAGGAGAAATATGGTTTATTCACGGGGGTATTCAAAAGTATCTTGCAGCAGAGTATTTGAGCTATCTTGGGTTGACTGAGTTAGACAAGTTTTTGTCTCTTAAAGGAGATTGGGTAGAAGTTGTTCAGCAAGCACTTCGGCTTATGGCCTCACAGGAACGGTTCAACAAACAACATAAAAATTAGAGATATCGAAATAGTAACTTAAGTCTAATCTCCCCAATAGGTAGTAATCGCTGGAGCGAAAACCGAAGTGTCTTTTGTCGATGCTGGTTGACAAATATACTTGGCTCGATTTTCTATAGCCAGTATTCTGTCGGTATCCCTAACGTAGAGTGGCACTATCATTTCCCTTTGTTCCAACAGTTCGGACAACCCAATATGAATCTCCCGCCCCTGATGAAATAATGCACGCGCTGCTTTTTCTACCATTCGTGCTAGTTCAGCACCATTACAGTTAATGGTTTTGTTGAGGATAATCCGCCATTCTTTCTCGGTAAGAGGGTCGCCACCATTGCGGTATCTTAGCAGTTCAGGATTCAATGAGATTAACTTTCTGGTGTAACTTTCACTAAAATATCTGTCTTTATCATGGAATTGTCGCTCAGAAATCACATCATATTGTTATATTGACAAATTATTCAGAGAATGTATATCAACACAATTAAACGCAATTAACACCAAGTTTGCACAACTCGACCTTGCAATTCTTGTCCTAACCAAGGTGTATTTTGTGAAAGTGTATGCAGGTTTTTCCTTTCAACTTTCCAAGTTTGCTGGGGGTCAAATAAAATCAATTCTGCTGGTTGATGAGGGGTAATTGCATTGATTTTCTGGGTCAAACACTTGGCTGGATTACTACTCAATGCCCGCCATAATTCTAATGCTGTAAATTCCCCAGTTTCCACAAGATATTGCCACAGTAAAGGCAATGCTAACTCAAAACCGATCGCTCCAGCTGGTGCTTCCGCAAAAGCCTGGACTTTCTCTTCGTAGCTATAGGGTGCATGGTCAATGGCGATCGCATCTATCACCCCTCCTCTCACTCCGGCCCGCAACGCCGCTACATCACTGACGTTACCTAAAGGTGGGTCTAAATGTAGGCTAGAATTATAACTATTAATTGCTTTTGTGTCAAGTAAAAGATGCATCCATGTGGTGCTGGCGGTGATGGGGAAACCAGCGGCTTTGGCACAAGCGATTAATTCCACACTGCGGGCTGTGGAGACGCGCATGATATGTATTGGCGTACCGATCGCTGCAACTAATTCTATCAAAGCAGCGATCGCACTTGTTTCGGCGCTGGCGGGTACTGGCGGTAAACCTAAGCGCAAGGCTTGGACACCTTCTCTGATTACACCATTTGCAGCTAATTGGCGATCGCAAGGCCAAAATGCAACAGGTTTCCCCAACGGCTGTAAATACTCTAACACCCGTTGCACCAGCGCTAAATTTTCCCACGGCTTACCATCAGTAAAACCAACAACCCCAGCCGATGCTAAATCCGCCAATTCCGTCATTTGCTTCCCAGCAACATCCAAGGTGATAGCGCCCCAGATATAAAGCAGAGGGACAGAATAAGACGCGGGGAATGAGAGACGCAAGGACGCAAAGAAATCGTTGATAGTATTCCCGTGTCCTCGCGTCTCCTTGTCCCCGCGTCCCCGCGTCCCCGTGTCTCCTTGTCCCCCTCTCTTATTCTGCAACTGGCTTACAAGGGCAGGATTATCAATAACTGGGGATGTATCGGGTAATATACTAACTCTAGTAAAGCCGCCAGCAGCAGCAGCTTGTAAAAAAGACACAAGAGTTTCCCGTTCTTCAAACCCTGGTTCGCCGGAGTGGCTGTATAAATCCACTAACCCAGAACCAAGAACTAACCCTTGACAATCTCTAATTTGTGTATCAGTACTGATGTCAGAAATATGCGAAGCTACTGCTTGGATATAACCATCAGCAATTAGTACATCAAATATTTCATCAGTTTCGGAAACCGGGTCAATTACCCGTACTTGTTGTAGTAGTTCAATCATAAAAGTTTTTAATTATGAGTTAGCAGTCAGGAGTTGGGAGTTGGGAGTTAGGAGTTGGAAGTGAGGAGTTGGGAGTTAGGAGTTGGAAGTGAGGAGTTATATCATGTCCGCTTGATTACTTATTAAACCCGAAAAACCCCACCCCTTAATCCCCTCCCCGAACTTCGGGGAGAGGAGACAAAGCGTAGCTTTGGCTCTTTGGGGTGCAATGGCTGTGGGAATCATAACTAATTTATGCGGACATGATATTAGGAGTTAGGAGTATTTGTTTTTTGCTCATCACTTCTAACTTGATTCCTTGATTTCTTACTCCTAACTTTATTCCTCAGTCCCAATTTATTACTAATTCTTAACTCCTGACTCTGCACTTGATTACTAATTCTTAACTCCTGACTCCTAATTCCTAACTCCTAACTCCTAACTCCTAACTCCTAACTCCTAACTCCTAACTCTCCTACAACGCCCCGGCTGCTGTTTTATCTAATACGCCTCCACCTAAATGAGTGGTGATGTTCATTGCTTGTAGTGCTGGTAAACCATCTAATCCAGAAGGATAGTCAATAACACTAACAGCGCCATTGCCTTGACGAAAATTCCAGAAATTTTCTAAGGGTAAACCAAGAATGTGACAAAGTAAAGTTTTATTTGTCGCATCATGAGCTACTACTAAAATTGTTTTGAATTGATTAGTTAAGGCTGTCTCTACAATTGATTGCCAAGCTGCGACGCTACGTTCCCATACTTGTTGCAAATTTTCCCCTTCAGGCATTTGGACTTCGGCTGGGACTAACCGCCAACGCTGCAATTCTCCAGGAAATTCTTGCTCTATTTCTGTTTCTAATTTTCCTTCCCAAAGTCCGTGGCTAATTTCTCTTAAACCACTTTGTAAGTCTAACTTCACGCTTGGGTGATGTTTTAAGATAATCTCTGCTGTTTCTTTTGGACGTAGCATTGGGCTACTTACAGCATAAGCGATCGCTACTTTTTGCAGAAATTCACCTGCTTTTTGCGATTGTTGTCTACCGTTATCGTTAAGGGGGACATCAATTTGTCCTTGAAATCTGGTTTGGCGATTCCAGTCTGTTTCCCCGTGACGCACTAGCAGCAATCTTACTCCTTGATGTTCTGGTCGGAGGGAGGGTAGAGTTTCTCCGGTGTGTTGCGTCTGGTTCAAAGATTCTAGCTGCACTGGTTCCCCCAGTCCCCCAGCAAAGTTTAGGACACTAATACCACAGTTGGATTGCTGTACTGAATGGTAACGACTAGGGGAAATTCCCAATGCTGTGCTAATCAAGGCGCGATTAATACCGTTATGTCCCACAATCAGAATAGTTTCGCCTTGATGCTGGGATAATATTTCTTGCCAGAACTGCCGTGCTTGTTCGTATAAAGCCAGAACCGGAAAATGTTCTCTTGTTCCTTGTGCGTCATTGAGTAGCATCCGCAGTTCGTGGGGTCGTTCGTGCCAAGTGCGGTAGTCTTCAGCCAACTTTTGCTTGACTTCGGCTGTCAGCATTCCTTCCCATAAAGGCAAATCGATTTCTAGCAGCCAATCAGAAACTTGCACCACCGCAGACTCTCCAGCACTGGAAGTTAATTCACTGTGAATAATGTCTGCTGTATGTTTTGCTCGTTGCAAGGGACTGCTGTAAATCGCATTAAACGAAAGATTACTGAGGGCTTTGCCTAGTTTACTGGCATCGTTACGGCCTTTTTCGGTTAATGTTGACGCATCAGTGCGCCCTTGGATACGCCGCTCGGTGTTATAGCTGCTTTGACCATGACGTACTATGATGACACGAGTCATCGCAAAAAGCCCTCCTGTATCTAGACGACTAATTTTACTGCAAAATGATTGCAAAATTATCCACTAGGGAAAGCGGATTTATTGAAATTAGTCATTGGTCATTGGTCATTGGTCATTAGGGAACTCCAAAAAATAAATTATTCTGGTTGGAGTCGTTGACTGCTAAATGCTGACTGTCAACCGTTGACGGTCAACAGTTAACAATCTTGTGTGGAATATTTTTTTACTTCTAAGTCCCTAAACTCCTATCAATGTTCGATTTAAATCAATTCCTTGACACAGGGGAATCAATTTGTTTATATAAAATATAACGACCGTTCGATATAAATAAATTGAACCATGCCTAAGATTGTCGATCGCGACCAGTATCGTAAAGAACTGCTCGCTAAGTGCTTTGATTTATTTGCTGAAAAAGGTTATGGTTCGATTACAATGCGCCAAATTGCTGAAGGAGTAGGGGTTTCCACGGGGACGTTGTACCACTATTTTCCTAGTAAACAAAGTTTATTTGAGCAACTAGCCCAAGAAATATGCGAGCAAGATGTCAGTGCAGCTTTAGCTGAATTGGAAGGAGCGCAAACGCTACAAGAGGCAATGGAAGCACTAGGAAGATATCTGGCAAACAATGAAGATTATTTTGTGAAGTGGACTTATATTTCAATAGATTTTTGCCAGCATCAAGATACTAATAGTATACACGAAAATAGTATTTTTAAGCATACTAATAAGCAGTACCAGCAGGCTGTTTGTGATTTTTTTGGCGTTCAAGATCCAGTTTTAGCTTCCTTTGTATTGAGTTTTGTCAATGGTTTAATTCTGGAAAAATTATGGGGGAATAAAACGATTGATTTTATTGAACAATGTACATTGTTAGGAAAGATGTTAACGGCATATTTGCCACAATCATAACAACTAATCATTTAAAATAAATTGATGGATAATTCACCGGATTTAGGGAACTAAAAAAATAAATTACTCTGGTTAAAGCTTTAACAGCCAACAATAAAATATTTTTTGCTTTGTAAGCACCTTAACCATGAAATAAATCACAAACGCATCTGGCAAATCTCAAAACATAAACAATTTTTGCTGCAATTTTAGATTAAACATAAAAACTAAAATTGTCTGACAAAGACAAATTTTTATGAGAATAAAAGAAATGGTTAAAAACGTATCATTCAAAGGCAGGAATAAAGGGTTAATTGCATTAGTAATTACGGCTACTGCAATTACAGGTGGAATTGTGTTTTATGGAATTTCTCAATTTGGACAGCTAAATCAAACTGCCTTATCTGAGCCGGTAGAAACTACACCAGAGATTCAAAAAGTGACTGCCTTAGGACGACTAGAACCAGAAGCCGAGGTAATTAGCTTGTTTGCGCCCTTGGCTTTGGATGGCGATCGCATTGCCCAAATTTTAGTCAAAGAAGGCGATGGCGTTGGATCTGGACAAGTGGTAGCGATTTTAGACGCCCGCGATCGCTTGCAAGCAGCCGTCCTCCAAGCCCAAAAACAAGTCAAAGTAGCCCAAGCAAAACTTGCTCAAGTCCAAGCAGGAGCCAAAGTAGGAGAAATCAAAGCCCAACAGGCAAGTGTTGAGCGCCTGCAAGCCCAGTCCGAGGGAGATATCACAGCCCAACAAGAAGCCATCGCCCGCATCGAAGCACAATGGCAAGGAGATAAAATTGCCCAAGAAGCAACCATTAAGAAACTAGAAGCAGAACTGAAAAATGCTGAAGCTGAATATCAACGGTATCAGCAGTTATTTTCCCAAGGAGCAGTTTCTAATTCTTTGTATGACAGCAAAGGCTTAACAGTAGAAACAGCCAAACAGCAGCTAGACGAAGCCAAAGCAGTTCTCAACCGAATTAATACCACCGCAACCAAACAACTGTCCGAGGCCAAAGTAGCACTCGCCCGCACCAACGCCACCGGTAACAAACAAGTCAGCGAAGCCAAAGCCACACTCACAAGTATTGCAGAAGTTCGAGACGTAGATGTTGCTGCTGCTAAAACAGAAGTGGAAAATGCGATCGCCACACTCAAACGTGCCGAAACCGAGTTAGCCGGAGCTTACATCAAAGCACCAATAGCCGGACAAATCATTAAAATTCACACGCGAGTCGGAGAAAAAATTAGCAGTTCTGGCATTGCAGAGTTAGCGCCAAACGACCAAATGATGGCAGTAGCAGAAGTTTATCAAAGTGACATCGCTAAAGTGAAATTAGGACAACAAGCAGTGATTACCGGTCAAGCATTTGTGGGAGAACTGCGAGGAACCGTTGCCCAAATTGGCCGCCAAGTTATTAGACAAAACGTTTTTAGCAACCAGCCTGGTGAAAATCTCGATCGCCGAGTCATTGAAGTGAAAATTCGCCTCAATCCCAAAGACAGCAGAAAAGTTGCAGGTTTCACAAATTTACAGGTACAGACAGCAATTGAAATGTAAAAGGGCATGGGGCATAGGGCATAGGGCATAGGGCATGGGGAGCAGGGGAAAAGGTTAATGGTTCCACAAGCTCACCAACCGGTTAAAGGGAAAAGGAAATAAATTTAATCTTTCCCCTTTCCCCTTTACCCCTTTCC
>NZ_JACKZU010000403.1:0-7121 GCF_014222165.1 Nostoc sp. 2RC | reverse complement strand
GTGGGGAGTGTGGGGAGTGTGGAGGGTAATTTTTTGGATACTTAGCTAGAAATCCCACACAAAATTTCGTTCACCCCGGGGAGATGGGGAGCAGGGGAAGAATAACTCTTCACTCCTAACTCCTCACTCCTAACTCCCAATGCCCAATGCCCCATGCCCTGTTTGCTTAAATGACTGAATAAAAATAAGAATACAAGCCCCAAAATTTATGATGGGGATTGTATTTTTGAATTTTGAATTTTGAATTTTGAATTCGGAGCGAAGCGACGCAATGCCCCGTAAAAAGGATAATCTCTGCACTGAATTTACTTTCACTCTCCCTAGAGGTTTGAGTGATGGTGAAAATCGAGTACATCGTCAAGGAGTAATGCGTTTAGCCACTGCTAAAGATGAAATTTTGGTACAAAAAGAACGTAAAGTGCAAGAAAATCCAGCTTACGGAATGTTGGTAATGCTTGCACGTGTGATTACTCGCTTGGGTAGTTTGAATTCTGTTAGCCCGGAATTACTTGAAGGATTGCTGTTACATGATATTGCTTATCTCAGGGAATTTTACAATCGAATAAACCAGCAAGGTAATGCACATATTCCGACACAATGTCCGCACTGCAATACTCAATTTTCAGTGGAGCTAGAACTGGCGGGGGAGTCATAAGCTACCCCTCTGATAATTTATATGAGGAGGTAGCTTTTGTTGCTTATCATTTTCATTGGTCACAAGATGATATTTTAAATTTAGAACATACTACCCGTCAGCGTTGGGTAGCCGAAATCAATAAAATTAACCAAAAATTAATATGAAAGTAAAAGTTAGCTATTCACCAACTCTTAGTGAAATCAATGAAGTTGACCTAACCATAGACACTGTAACGAGGGGAGAATGGACTGTGGGTCGCTCTCCTACTTCTGATTTGGTATTGGACAGCCCTGATGTTAGTCGGCAACATGCAAAGTTTTTTGTCAAAGGCGGCACTTATTACTTTAGCGACCTTGGTAGTAGAAATGGCTCGATAGTTAATGGTAAACAAGCTGAAAAGGAACGACCATATCTTTTGAATGATGGAGATGTGATCCGTATTGCAGATTATGTTCTGATTATGGAAGCGATCGCTCCGATGACTGAGCAATTACCTGAAACTGTCTTCAGAATTATAGATCCTTCTTTATTTTCTCGACAGCGATCGCCTGAAAATATCAGTAATCCTAATGTTGCTAGTCCACTACCACAGGTAGTCAACGAAGTTTCAACGCCAATTAGCGAAGTTTCAGCAGTTGCTTCTACTCAAACTGATGATGACATCCCTGTTGTGGAAGCCACCACTCCAGAAAACATAGTCCAGCCACCAGAAGCTATCAGCGAAATTCCACACGATGTCCGTAATGATATTGTAGATTTGCGTACATTAGTTGTAGAAGAAGAACATACCGTAAATTTAGATAACGTAGAATTTGCAGAAGTCAGCGAAGTTGCATCTCATGAAACTCAAGATGCGATCGAAACTCCTGAGGAGGAAATTACACTAAGGGAAACTACTGAGGAAGAAGTTACAGATTTAGAAGCAGCACTAGTAGCAGAAGCTACTTTTGTACAACAACGGCGTGAAATCGAAAGTGCCGTTCCCCAAGCTACTGACGAGCGGGACGACGAACTAGAAGCCGCACTCGAAGCAGAAGTCACCTTTGTCCAGCCACGTGATATTACTGCTGATGATGTTTCACAAACTACTGAGGAGCGCGATGCCGAATTGGAAGCCGCACTCGAAGCAGAAGTTACCTTCGTGCAGCCCCGTGATATATTCAATCGAGTACCCCAGGAGAATGTTGTTCCTGGAGTTATTGAAGAAGAAACTCCAGAACAACCAGTAAATTTAGAGACACCAATTACTACAACAGACACCGCAGATGTTGAGAAAGTGACAAGTAATGTTACTCCTGAAACTGCTGAAATTCATCAAGACGCAGAGATTGAACATCAGGATACATCCAGCCAAGCCATAGAGGAAAACAAGGAAGAATCAGTAAATTTTGACACTCCAATTCATCCAGTAGATTTTGCAGATGTAGATGAAGTCAGAGTTGATGAAACAGTCAACCAAGTTCCTGAAGACGTAGACATTCAACATCAGGACACATCCAGCCAAGTTATAGAGGAAACTAACGAAGAATTAGTAAGTTTAGATACTCCAACTTATCCAGTAGATTCTGTGGATGCTGATGAAGTCAGAGTTGATGAAACAGTCAGCGAAGTTCTAACTGCACCTGATGATAACGTTTCAGAAGTTTTCAGCAATCAATATATTGATTTGAGTGATAGAAGTCCAGAAGCAATGAATGTCAATGAAGTTTCCACTTTCGAGGAAATTCCATCTTTCGAGCCAGTAGAAAACGAAGCTCCTGAAATCATCACTCCAACTGTTGCAGAAGTTTCTGAACCACAAGCAACTGAATCTCAGGAAATTGCAGAACAAATAGATGTCACTGAGCCTGAAAAAGCCATCGTTCAAAGAAACATAGTACTCATTGCTCACGAAAGCAAGAAATCAGAACTTGGAGAATTTGTAGCTGAGCATCAGGAATTTTTCTCACAGAGTCATACAATTACCTGGCCATCAGTTAGCGAAGTTTTACATCAACAAGCTGGTATAACTGTTAGTCAACAAACCCCCGCCCCAACTTCTGGAGGATTTCAAACAATTGCTTCATTGGTTGGTTCAGGAGAAATTTTAGCAGTGATTTTCTTGAGAGATTTGCTACAACCTCAACCAGGTCAAGCAAATGAAGAAGCCTTGCTGAGATTATGCACAATTAATCAAGTTTTACTAGCAACTAACGTACCAACCGCAGAAGCGATAGTGCATTATTTGAAAGAGGTCGCAGGTTAGGAGTAAGTGGGGAGGGAGATGAGGGAGACAAGGGAGGCAGGGGAGAATAATAACTCCCCAGTCTCTAGTGGTTTATCTCATTAATTTTGCGGGGTTAATAAACGAACCGCAAAGGACGCAAAGAACGCAAAGAAAGAAAAATCAAGAATGAGTTTACCCCTCGTAACTAATGCGATGAACCACTAGTCAACACTCAACAGTCAACACTCAACAATTATGTAAAAAAATGTTTGCTAAGTTCAAAAGTTTATTGAGACAGCCGGTTGTTTTGTCCAGTGCGATCGCTACAGTTTTACTAGTAGGTATTCAAAAACTTGGGGTTTTTGAAACTCTGGAGGTGAGAGTCTACGACCAGATGGTGCAATTACGCACTGACCAAGGGCCAGACTCTCGTCTGTTGATTGTTGCTTTAACTGAAAACGATCTCCAAAAATGGACTTGGCCGCTATCTGGTGAACTTTTAGATCGACTGTTAGGCAAACTTGAAGAATACGAACCACGAGCTATTGGTTTAGATATTTTTCGCGATTTACCAGTACAGCCTGGTCACGACAAATTACTACAACGCCTACAACAAAGCGATCTCATCATTCCTATATGCAAACATTCTGGTTTTAAAAATCAGGGAATTGCTCCTCCTAAAGGTGTTGAACCAGAGCGAGTAGGATTTAGTGATGTTGTTGAAGATACTGATTCTACTATTCGGCGCAATTTATTATTAGTAAGTTCGGATGAATCTGACCCTTGTAAAAGTACATATTCCTTTGGTTTACAGCTAGCACTCAAATATTTAGAAGTTGGTGGTATTCAACCAGAATTTACGGCGAATCAGGAATTAAAATTACGAAATATTGTATTTAAACCCCTAAAAAGTAATGCTGGTGGTTATGAAAAAGCTGATACCAGCGGCTACCAAATTTTGCTTAATTATCGTTCTGGTCATCAAATTGCCCAACAAGTCACAATTACAGAGATACTTGAAGATAAAGTTAAACCAGATTTAGTCAAAGGCCGGATTGTTTTAGTTGGTTCCACAGCAAGTAGTTTACTTGACATTTTAAATACGCCATTTGCTAGTGGTAAGTCAGATAATTCTGGCAAGATGGCAGGAATTGAAATTCATGCCCAGAGTATTAGTCAAATTCTCAGTGTTGTTCTGAATCAACAGCCTTTATTTTGGTTTATCCCTGAGTGGGCTAAAGTTCTTTGGATTTGGGGATGGACTGTAGTTGGTGGTTTATTAGTATGGCGAATTCAACATCCTTTAGCTTTAGGATTGGCAGGAGCAATAGCCTTGTCAGTTTTATTTGTAGGTAATTTCATTATTTTTATTCAAGCAGGATGGTTACCAATAATACCTCCAATTTTGGGTTTAGTATTTAGTGGTGGGAGTGTCCTTGCCTATACTGCTTATCAAACCAAACAAGAACAAAAAGAAATCACCCAACGAGTCCAAGAACACCAACAATTAATTATTGAATTACAAGGTCTTTTACGCCAACGGGGTGATGCTTCCAATGAAGCGCCAACAGTAATTGCTGATTCTATTGGGCAAGAAATTGCATTAGGGACGCTACTAAACAACCGTTATAGAATTACCGAACGCTTGGGTTCTGGAGGATTTAGTAATACTTATTTAGCTCTTGATACCAAGCGCCCTGGTAATCCCCAGTGTGTAGTTAAACAATTACGACCCCCCCGCCAAGATACAGAATATTTAAATGTTGTCAGACGCTTATTTGACGCTGAAGCCGAAATTTTAGAAATTTTGGGCAAGCATTCACAGATTCCCCAATTGTTGGCTTTTTTTGAAGAAAAACGTCAGTTTTCTTTAGTGCAAGAATTTGTCGAGGGTCACGCTATGGATAAAGAGCTAACCTCTGGCGTGCGACTCAAACAAACTAAAGTTGTGGAGATACTCAAAGAAGTTTTACAAGTGCTGGCTTTTATTCATAGCTATGGTGTTATTCATCGAGATATCAAACCTAGTAACTTAATTAGACGAGAATCAGATGGGCGCATTGTTTTAATTGACTTTGGTGCTGTTAAACAAATTCACCCCCAACAAGTAGAAAATCACACTATTTCTATAGGTACTCCTAGTTATGCACCTTCTGAGCAAATGAGCGGGTTACCAAAACTAAACAGCGATATTTATGCATTGGGAATTATGGGTATACAAGCTTTAACCGGAGTAGACCCAAGAGTATTTCGCAGAGATACAAATACTGGTGAAATTATTATCCAAACCGAACCTGATGGTAATACAGATGTTTGGCACAGTTGGCGAGATTTAGCTGAGGTGACAAATGAGTTAGTTGTTATTTTAAATAAAATGGCACATTTCGACTTTACTCAAAGATATCAATCAGCAGCAGAAGTACTAAAAGTTATCGAAAGTATTTAAGTAAGGTTTGCACAAAAAATTCTTTGGTGGGAGTAGGGAACTCTTAACAGTGTTGGGGGAACAGTTTTATTACTATTTTTTCTAATTTATTGTGGTACTAGTGGTCTATCCCATTAATTTTAATGAGTTTGTAGTAAGCACTTCAGTGCTTAAAAATCAAGGACTAAAGTCCTAACTACAAACTTATTTACCACTCCTAACTAATGGTCTATCGCATTAATTTTGATGGGTTAATCAACTTTTCAACTTCTCTTGTTTCTCTCTTCCTTTGTGTACTTTGCACGGCAGTTGCTTCTCTACGAGACGCTTCGCGAACAAGTCGGGGAACCCGCCCAACGCACTGCCTCGTCTTTACGGTAGCCTGCGGCAAGCTGCTGTGGGTCTACGTTAAAACATTGTACTTATATCATTTATAAACTTAAATGGTATAAGTACAGGAATATTTGGGAGTAGGGCTGTTTCATTCGCTCATTTCCCAGAACTTGCAAGGTTTTTTTATGAGAACTTGGAGTGTTGCATAAGAGTCTATAGCTTTTGTGTAGGCATTAAGCTGCTCTTAGGTTTGGTGTTGAATATATTTTTGTATTGGTTGTTAACCGTCATACAGCGTTTTTCAGGTAAATGAAGTATACACATGGGGGCGTACCGCCATACGCCCTTCAAATTACCTGTACCTTACAAAGTTGCAATTTGCTATATGTCAACAGCATAAAGACTGTACAGTTTAACAGCCTAATATAGCAAAACCAAGGGCTGGGGACATTAATAAAGGATAAAACCTAGACATAACAAGACTTTTCACCCAGTTTCCAGTTCCTTGCTATGGCTTATCTACTTGCGAGAAAGAGGAAAGTGGATACATTTTGTACACACAGCGATACTAGTTTCCCAAAGTTTGATAGAAGTAGTGTTATTTATGATTGTCATAATTAAAACAACTGACCCTCAATCATCAATGGTGAACTCTACCCTTGTTCTCACACTCTATGTCAACCCTATGACAGGGAATGATACTAATATCGGTTCCAAGTTAAGTCCGTTTAAAAGTCTCACCCGTGCTTTAAAAGTAACTAAAATCCCTACAATCATTCATTTAGCTGCTGGTATTTACAGTATGACTAGTGGCGAGGTATTTCCTCTAGTTATCCGTGGAGGTGTGAAGGTTATAGGTAATGAAGATAACAAAGGAGCGGGGATTGTAATTTCTGGAAGTGGTCAGTATCAAAGCCCCAGTTTTGGAGTGCAAAATATTGCCTTGCTGTTGTTGGAAAATGCCAGTATTTTAGGTGTAACTGTCACGAATACTTCAGCAAAAGGTACTGGTATCTGGATTGAATCGGCTGCACCTACTATAGCCAACAATACTTTAAGTAACTGTGGACGTGAAGGTGTGTTTGTCACTGGCACTGCTAAACCAACAATTGGGGATAATGTATTTGTGCAAAATACTGCCAGTGGGTTAGTGATGGCGGGTCATAGCCAGGGCGAAGTGTTGGGAAATATATTTCAAAGAAATTCTTGGGGAATAGTAATTAGTGACTTTGCGGCTCCTACCATTGCCAATAACAAATTATCAGAAAATCGCACAGCGATCGCACTTTCTCGAAATGCCCATCCCCAGCTGCGTCAAAATCTCATTGCTAAAAATACCCAAGGTGGTTTATTAGTCAACGGTAATGCAGTCCCCAATTTAGGTACTAGCGAAGATCCTGGTGATAATATTTTTCGCCATAACTCTGAATTTGATTTACACAATGTCAGTACACAAAAGCTTGTTTGCGTAGGTAATCAATTGAATCCTTCCCTTGTCAAGGGATTGGTAGAACTAATTG
>NZ_JACKZU010000402.1:0-7169 GCF_014222165.1 Nostoc sp. 2RC | reverse complement strand
TTGATATATTACAACAAAATCCATTAATACAAGAAATTATTAACTTCTTATTATCTGTTATTCCTTCTTCTATTTCCATGACATAAAATGGCAAAAACTACCACAATATAGAAAAACAGATTTATAAAATAACTTTGTGAAAAGTATCAATATTTTCTTACCTGACACCATGCGAGCTTATGTAGAACAACAGGTAGCTGAAGGTAGTTACAGCAGTGTCAGCGAATATTTTCGTTAATGAGTGGGACAAGACAAAAAAAATAAAGCTAAAGAACATTTGAAAACAATGCTTTTGGAAGGATTCAACTCTGGAAATGCAATAAAAATAACTATTCAAGATTGGGAAGATATCAGCCAAACAATTCAGAGTACAAATTCACGATTAATTAATCAGCAGCGCTAACTATAATATACTTAAGATTTCATACAAGAATATGATTCCACAAACTCTAGACAAACTGACTACCCTTGAAGAACAACGGTTTCTATTACCTGGTCATTACACTTGGGAAGAGTTTGAAAAACTTGAAGCCTTAATAGGAGATGCACCAGGTTTGCGGATAACTTATCTTGATGGGTGTGTGGAATTTATGACTCTTGGCGAACAACATGAAATGCTAAAAAAAGTAATCGCTATATTGCTCGAAGCTTACTTGTTTGAATTACGTATAAATTTTATCCCTGTAGGTAGTGCTACTCGTCGTGCTAAGGAAAAAAGTGCTTCATTTGAACCTGATGAATCTTATTATTTAGGAGAAAAGAAAGAAAATCCCGATTTAGCAATTGAAGTAAATATTACTAGTGGCAGTATTGATAAATTAGAAAAATATAAGCGGTTTAAAATTTCTGAAGTCTGGTTTTGGGAAAATAACCAAATATCTGTATATCACCTAACTAATGATAATTACGATAAAATCACTCAAAGTAAATTACTGCTCAATTTGGATATTAATTTGTTAGTACGTTGTGTTTTAATGCCTTCAATAATTGAAGCAAGAACAGAGTTTCTCAAAGGAATTCAGCAGTAATTTTTGAATATAACTGTACAAATATAGCGTTTCCTAGTCTGCTGAGGTACAAATCTCTGTGTAACTCTGTCTTGAAAGTGGGGAGTAGGGAATGGGAAAAGACCACTTTCATATTTGACTATGAAACTCGCTTCATCTTGATTGCCTTATACCATTTCACTTTATAAATGATACAAATACAAGCTCAGCCTTCCCACAGGGTACAGCTGTTGCGTAAGCGTAGGGGTGAACAGCCGTTCGCCCGTACAAGTTATTTTATGTGTATCAATATTTTGGTGAATTGGTATTAGAGGCAATATAGTAATAGCCAAGGTGGTTAAAACATTAGACTTTCACCCAGTCACCAGTTCCTTGCTATTGATTAGATTAATTTATAAGCGCCGTATTTCTTCACAAGTTCCTCAAATTTTTGCTCTAACTTCAAGATAGAGATATTTAACTATTGCTTGAAGTACCTTGATAATTCAGGACTTTTCCATACTACTCATGTTGTATATAGGTCGTAACTGTCACTAGCTTTTTTACTATATACGTCATATACAACATATAAAATCAGCGAAATTATCTGAGAAAACGGCGTTGCTAAATGAAATGTATGAATTAGTCTCACGTATTTGCCTTTGTGCGTTACCGATTTCTTCTTTGCAAAGAATTGTTATTGAGTCATCGCAAAAATCAATTCATACTCTGATTCAGCAACACCAAAATTTTCAACTTGGAATTGCTTAGGAGTTACAGATTATGAGTACCATTGCTCAACGTCAAAAAGAATTTAATTTTTTTGATTTCTGGGACAGTTTTTGTAGCTGGATTACCAGCACAGAAAACCGCATTTACATCGGCTGGTTTGGTGTGTTGGCGATTCCCACCTTGTTAGCCGCCACTACCTGTTTTGTTTTGGCTTTTATTGCTGCTCCTAGTGTGGATATGGACGGTATTCGTGAGCCAATTAGAGGTTCGCTGATGGATGGTAATAACTTTATTACAGCCGCAGTTGTGCCGACTTCCGCCGCTATTGGTTTGCACTTTTATCCTATTTGGGAAGCTGCATCAATGGATGAATGGCTCTACAATGGCGGGCCATATCAATTTATTGTGCTGCATTTTCTCATTGGTATTTGGTGTTTAATAGGACGATTTTGGGAATTGAGCTATCGTTTGGGAATGCGACCTTGGATAGCGATCGCTTATTCTGCACCCGTCATTGCTGCTACTTCTGTTTTATTAGTTTATCCCATTGGTCAAGGTAGTTTTTCTGATGGTTTACCTTTGGGAATTGCTGGAACTTTCCACTTTATGTTGGCTTTCCAAGGCGACCACAATATCCTCATGCACCCATTCCATATGTTGGGTGTAGCGGGTATTTTTGGCGGTGCATTATTGAGTTCTTTGCATGGTTCTTTAGTGACTTCAACGCTAATTCACAATACTGATGAAAATGAACCAATTAATGCCGGATATAAATTTGGTCAGCCCAAATTCACCTACAATTATTTAGCAGGACACTATAGCTTTTTGGGACGGTTATTGATTCCTACCTTTGCTAGTAAAAATCATCGTGCTTTCCATTTTTTATTAGCAGCTTTACCAACGGTGGGTATTTGGTTTGCAGCAATGGGTGTATGTTCAATGGCATTTAATCTCAATGGTTTTAACTTTAATCATTCCATCTTAGATAGTCGGGGTGAAGTCATTAGAACTGACGCTGATATTTTGAACCGTGCCAATCTTGGTTTAAATGCAATGCACGCTCCCAATGTCCATAATTTTCCTTTGGTTCTCTCTGGCGGTCAGCCTATTCCAGTTAGCTAAAAATTCCCCATATCAATTTTTATAATTTTTCAACCTGCCTCTAATTCTGGGCAGGTTTTTTTAGCTAAAATTCAATCAAACTAAGGGTAAAATAATTTCAAATTCAGTCCCCACACCTGGTTGCGATCGCAAATTAAATTTACCGCCATGTTTGACAGTTATAATTCGATAACTAACTGCTAAACTAGTTTCTTTACCATTTTTGCTTTCTAAAGAAAAAGATTCTAAAATTTGCTCTTGCAATTCTTGAGACATTCCAGGGCCGTTGTCGGCAATGCGAATTAAAATCCAGCGAGAATCTGGTGCATGTGGTTTACTGGGTTTTTGTGAAATCACCTCTGTAGTAATCTTAATTTGGGGTTTTTTAAGAGTTTTTTTATCTTCTAGATGCAGTTGTTGTCTCACTGCTTCATTCAGTAAAGTATCCACAGCTTCGCTTAAAAGATTAATTAAAACCTGATTCAATTGCCCCATAAAGCAATACACTGGTGGCAATTGTCCATAGGATTTGATGATTTCAATTTCTCCTTGAATCCGGCTATGAATTAATAAAATAATATTATCAATACAGGTGTGTAAATCTATAGGTTTGGGGTAAAGTTCATCGAGATGACAGAAATTTTGTAAACTGGTGACTAGTCTTTTTAATCTTTCGGCTCCAGTGCGAATACTAGCAAGGGATTGCAATAAATCTTGTTCTAAAAAATCAAATTCAATTTCTTCTTTCAGTTTCTCGATTCTCTGAGAAAAAGATGGTAATTCTTGGTCGTAAGCTGCTATTAATTTGAGTAAATCTTGGCTGTAAGTTGAAACGTAAGTTATGTTTCCCCAAATAAAACCCACGGGGTCTAAAATTTCGTGGACTACACCATCTACCAAACGCCCCAGACTTGCCATTTTATCATTTTGAATCATTTGGGCTTGGCTACGTTCGTATCGGACAAAATTTTTGATACCGCGAATTTGCCAAGAAATAAAATTTAATTCCTGGACATCTAATAATCTGTAAGCACCACAAGCAGTTTGCACTACAATTGGTTCTGATAATAATTCTGGCGATCGCTTTAAGCTCAGTTGCATGGCAATTAAAATTAATGTCGTCTCACCAAGCAGCAAAATCGGCGTGCGTGCATAGCTGTAGAGTGTGCCTAATGGTTGCTGAATAAACAACTCTCGTCCATAAGGGCGAATTAAAAATTCTAAAAGTCGTCGCCGCGAAATCATTCCCACGAACTCGCCCTGCTCTACTAAAATTATTCCTGGTAGCAGTGGATATTTTTCTAAAAAATGAGCCACTTCCCCAGCAGTACAACTAATTTCCACAGGGAAGTTGTACATCGATAGTTCTTGGAGAGTCGAATCTAAATTGAGATCGCCATCGCTACCAACAGACAAAAACGGCGGCGAGATATGACAACAACTGAATTCTTCTGGCACTATACACCCTAATTTTGGCAAGACAAGTCAACAATAAGCTAATATCTTAGCCTCTGTCATTAATTAAAAGGAGTGGGAAAAACCCTTCGGGTAGGGAAAAGGGAAAAGGGAAAAGGGAAAAGGGTAGATGAGGGATCTTTCCTTTCCCCTTTGCCCCTTCCCCTTGCCCCTTCGCCTTTCCCTACACTGCTCCATCTCTTGTACTAAAATTTGCCCTTGCCTTTTTAAGGTTTTTGTAGTAAAAAATCAACCAAAGCTCAAATATTGGTTATCCATCCTTGGGCACGGGGCATTGACAAAGGAAAAAGCACAAAGTCTGTAGCAAGATCCCCCAGAATGCGCCGAGTTTTGGTGATAAAGTGGTGATTCGCTATGTGTCTTCTGTTAGCTTCTAGCTTTGACATCCGTCAAAGTACAGAACTTTTAAACAGAGGACTTTTGACAAACAGCGATCGCCAAATGTTCAATAACTGTAAATCCTTGATGAAAATATAGCCCAGCTAATATCTGATTTAGGAAATTACTGTCAGTATAAACATAGGGAAATTTCAAAACATCTATGCAGCTACTTGCCCCTTATAATTGGAACAATTTCTGAACTTAAGCAATCTTAGGAATGGTCATCATCAGTACATCTACTCAGATAAATATCACTATATGCTTTAAATCCAAGGCTTGCAGCGCTTTAACTTTAATCAAACCGCACGATAGCTTGTTATTTAAACCATATTTAATTTTTCCGAACTGCTTTTGATCCCCATTTCGATAGAATGACAAGGCAGAACCCTAAAACTCAAAACCGCTTTTGACAGCGACGCCCATGAATCAACTCAACAATGGTTTTACGCTATTTCTAAGTCTGCTAGTCGAGGCGATGCCTTTTTTGCTTCTTGGGGTTTTATTCTCCAGTTTGCTGCTATTTTTCGTTGATGAGCGCAAATTAGTAGAAAAAATGCCCAGGAATCCGCTTTTGGGTGCTTTAGTTGGCAGTATGATCGGCTTTTTATTTCCGGTGTGTGAATGCGGGAATGTACCGGTAGCGCGGCGGTTCCTAATTCAAGGAGTACCCACACCAGTGGCAATTGGTTTTTTGCTAGCAGCACCAACAATTAACCCAGTTGTCATTTGGGCAACTTGGACAGCCTTTCGAGATCAGCCAGAAATAGTAGTATTACGGGTTGTATTTTCTCTATTAATTGCCACAATTATCGGCTTTGTTTTCAGTTTTCAAAAAGACTTAAATCCCATAGTCCAACCTGCAATCGCTCGCTATATGAAATTTAATCCTCCCGCGTCGCCTGAAACTAAACGGCGTGGTAAGGGTTACCAAGTACAACAGGAATCAACAGTACCGAATATCTTGCAATCAGGGACTTATATTTTAGGAGGAAAAGCAGGTATACCGCTGCGGATAGATCCGAATTCAATACCGCCTACCATCATTTCAACACCTAACAAACCCTTTGCAGATAAACTACGTCTAGCGATAGATAATAGCGTTCAAGAATTACGAGAATTAGGCGGAGTCATGGTTTTAGGAAGTGCCATCGCCGCCGCTATTCAAGTCCTAGCACCGCGTGAATTAATTCTCAGTTTGGGCGCTGGCCCCATTACTTCAATTGTAGTCATGCTGATATTGGCAGTGGTGGTGTCAATTTGTTCTACAGTTGATTCTTTCTTTGCCCTGTCTTTTGCTTCAACTTTTAGCAGTGGTTCATTACTAGCATTTTTAGTATTTGGCCCCATGATTGACATCAAAGGTGTAGGTTTGATGTTATCGATTTTTAAGCCCAAAACTATCTTTTACCTATTTGCCTTAGCAGGACAATTAACATTTCTGTTCACACTTTTCCTCAATTTGCACGTCTTTTAAAAACTCTTTGTTGTTTGTTAATTGTTGGTTTTAACCAATGGCCCATACTTCTCTGCGAGAGGCTGCGCCAACGGCTACGCTCATTACAAGTACCCAATGCCCAATGCCCAATGCCCAATGCCCAATAATCAATGACTAAAAAAAATCCCAAACCAAAAATTCCAATTCTCCTATTTCCTTGGCTAGATGCCCTAGCAATTACAACTTGGGGTATTTTGATGCTGAGATATTGGCTAACTAACAAGCTGAACCTATTGATTCATCCCAATTATTTTTCCTTGGTAATTGTCTGTGGTATCAGCTTAATTCTTATTGGTTGCTTCAAAATCCTGGAACTATGGCAACGACGCCGCCGGGATGTCATACCAAACAGCCAGCATATTAGTTTATTTCCCCCCGGTTGGGGTAGTGCATTATTATTAATTGCAGCAATTTTGGGTTTCATCATTACACCCCAAGTTTTTGCTAGTGATAAAGCACTGCAAAGAGGTGTAACGGCTGATTTATTGGGAACCACACGCATTAAACCCCAAGCCTTTCGAGTATCTGTTCGTCCGGAAGAGCGAACGATTGTAGACTGGGTACGCACCCTAAATGTCTATCCAGAACCAGATTCTTACACAGGACAAAAAGCTAAGGTACAAGGATTTGTCATTCACCCATCAGATTTAGGCAAACAGTATTTATTTTTAGCAAGATTTGTTTTAAGTTGCTGTGCAGCAGACGCTTATCCCATAGGATTACCCGTCAAACTCCCCAACGATGGAGAAAGTTTCCCCGCCGATACTTGGCTAGAAGTTGAAGGGCAAATGATAACAGAAAATCTCTCAGGTAAACGTCAACTTACCATTGCTGCTACTTCTTTGAAAAAAATTCCTCAACCGCAGAATCCTTATAGTTATTAGTTATTGTCAATGTTGAGTTAGGAGTTAGGAGTTAGGAGTTAGGAGTTAGGAGTTAGGAGTTAAGAATTAAAAGCAATTATTCCCCATCTCCCCATCTCCCCATCTCCCCATGCC
>NZ_JACKZU010000401.1:0-7193 GCF_014222165.1 Nostoc sp. 2RC | reverse complement strand
GGATTGAGGGGTGGGGTAAAATGGCTGTGGGACAAGCGTTTAAGCTTAAGTTGACACCAATGAACAACCGTTCGCCCCTACAACGTGGTTTATTTACCTGAAAATTGCTGTAAAATCATGTGTTGCGATGTGCTGTGCGACAATGCACCTTGCTAAGGAAGTTTGAAATGTTCATCGACACCACTCGCCGAATGCCCGAAACCCTATATTTTTCGTTAACTGGTGTCGATGCTTTGCAGCGCAAGGATTTGAGCTATGTATTTTACTTAATTTTCCACCGGGTATATAATCTTTTTCAGAGTGGTGTCGATTTAGCGGCTAAAACCCTGACTGGGCAAAGCCTCCTGAACGAACTCTTTACCGATTGCTTTAAATCGGAATGAATGGAAACCACTATGCCCCGTCTCTTGTTGCCTAGATACGCTTTACCGATTGCTTTAAATCGGAATGAATGGAAACCGGTTTCCATCGCTTCCGAAGAAGCAAAGTAAATCTTTACCGATTGCTTTAAATCGGAATGAATCGAAACTGCTGGTCGTTTGTTTGGCTTGGGATATTGGTATATCCCTTTACCGATTGCTTTAAATCGGAATGAATCGAAACACTAGGAGTTAGTTTTTATCGCCACACTCTAATTCAACTTTACCGATTGCTTTAAATCGGAATGAATGGAAACACAAGGTATGGCACTTTCTATTTCTTGGGGAGACTTTACCGATTGCTTTAAATCGGAATGAATGGAAACAATGTGAAGTCAACTGGGGAATTTACGACCTGGCTTTACCGATTGCTTTAAATCGGAATGAATGGAAACACTCTAGTAGTTGTTTTAAAAACTTAGGATTGGGTGCTTTACCGATCGCTTAAAATCGGAATGAATGGAAACCCTGTTACTATGCGATAGTAGGAGTTTTTATCACCAGAGCTTTACCGATCGCTTAAAATCGGAATGAATGGAAACGCTAATAGCAGGCCCCATGTGTTGATATGGCCGAAGCTTTACCGATCGCTTGAAATCGGAATGAATGGAAACCCATGAAAAAGAGAAATCCTCGACTTTTTTAAAAGAGTCGGGGATTTTTTTAACGGATGATTTTAAACAGCTACTTTCTCAATTGTTTATTGCAAGAAATAATCAGTATTTATCAGTAATTTTTTCAAGAACTTTATCTAAACTTGATATTTTCAAGAAATTCAATCAGCAAAAGCTCTAATTGCTTTCTCTAAAGCAGGTTTTACTTTCTCAAAACAAGCTTTTACTTTCTCATTTTGGTGTTTTCCGCAAGTCAAAGCAAGTTTTACTTTCTCAAACCCCAGTTTGCTTTCTCATTTTGGTGTTTTCCGCAAGCCAAAGCAAGTTTGACTTTCTCAAACCCCAGTTTGCTTTCTCATTTTGGTGTTTTGTATAAGTCAAATGAACTTGGCAGAACTGGTTTTTCAGCTAATAATTTTCTCAATTTGATGACAGTGGGTGAAGGATTGCGTCGCTGTTCTTCCTGCATTCTATGACTCCACTCCAACCAATCAGCTATATAGGCGCTGACAGCTTCTTTATTGTGCAAATAATAAATAGGACTTACGCAAAAGTATGAATAAACTAACCGCAAAGGACGCAAAGGGCACGAAGTTATAAGAATTTGAGAGAGTTCTTGCGTAAGTCATAATAAAGAATAGTCGCTTAAACTTGTTCTAGTGTTAGTGACGGATAACTTTCGGCAATTTCTTCTGGAGTTTGAGCGCGATGGATAAAATCATAAAGTATGGTTTCAATTCTTATTCTTGTACCTTTGATCCGAATATCATCGGGACGTTGAAAGTCGAAGTAATCTTCTAGTTGCATAATTTACTGCACAGTTTGTCTATTCATATTAAAATCTTACCTACTTGCACAATTGTGTTGCAGTTATTTGTGAATCAACTGATAGCGTGCCAATTTGGGATTAGACCTCTAGTAAAAGCACTTTTGCACTCTTGTGGGAAAAAGAATGCATCTCAACATGGTTCGGATAAGCAGTATGAACTTCCCTTGTGGTCTGGGAAAAGGTTAAGGGGTAAAGGGATTTGGATGTATTTGAAACCTTTCCCCTTTCCCCTTTCCCTTTCCCCTTTTCCCCACTTCTCTTAGAAGTCTATTTTTTTTGTTCGGTGTTTTTTGCCTGTGTGTGGTTTAATAATCCTGAATTATCTCTCTTACCCTCTTGCGATTCCTGAATTAGTTGATACACTTGTTCTTCAATAGCCATTAGCCCAGTTAACCAGCGCCCTATGGTGCATGTCAAGCGCGTGGAACTCACGAATTTCAAATCCTTCGGCGGTACTACCCAAGTCCCATTGCTGCCGGGGTTTACTGTCATATCTGGGCCAAATGGTTCGGGTAAATCAAATATTCTCGATGCACTGCTGTTTTGTTTGGGACTTGCTAGTTCTAAGGGAATGCGGGCGGATCGGTTACCGGATTTGGTGAATAATACTCAAACGGCTAAGGGTAGGGCTGCCATTGAAGCTAGTGTGACGGTGACGTTTGATTTGTCGGATGAGGTGTCACGCAGAGGCGCAGAGGCGCAGAGGGAGGAAGAGGAGGAAGTAGAGGGAGTAGAAGAAGCGGGGGAAGACAATCTAAAATCCAAAATCCCAAATCCAAAATTGCCAGAGTGGAGTGTCACTAGGAAGTTGCGGGTGACTCATCAGGGAACTTATACATCGAATTACTACATTAATGGTGTAGCTTGTACGCTAACGGAGTTGCATGAAGAATTAAATAATCTGCGGATTTATCCTGAAGGTTACAACGTGGTGTTGCAGGGGGATGTCACCAGTATTATTTCGATGAATGGGCGGGAAAGGCGAGAAATTATTGATGAGTTGGCGGGGGTGGCGGCGTTCGATCGCAAAATTCATCAAGCGAAAGATACTTTAGATGAAGTAAAGGAAAAGGAAGATAGTTGTCGGATTATTGAGACGGAATTAACTGCACAACGCGATCGCCTTTCTCAAGATCGTGCTAAAGCTGAAAAGTATCAAAAACTGCGGGCGGAATTCTTAGCGAAGCAATCTTGGGAAGCTGTATTATCATGGCGATCGCTGCAAGCACAGCAAGAAAAGTTGGTGAGTGAAATTCAAACTGGCGATCGTAATTTTGGCGAACTCAATACGCAACTTACAAATCTAAATTCCGAAATTGTCCAAAAAACTGCCGAACTTGAAGAACTCAATGCCCATGTGAAAGCCTTGGGAGAAGAAGAACTTTTAGCGGTACAATCTACCCTCGCTACCCAAGAAGCAGAACGCAAACAATTATTGCGTCAGCAAACTGAATTACAAACTGCGTCTGAAGAAACAGCCAAGCGCTTAGCCCAAACTCAACAAGAAATTCAACAACACCGCCATACTTTACAACAAGTTGCCGAAACCCAACTTGTAGAGACGCAATTCATCGCGTCTTCCCAACAACAAAGAAATGAAGCGCAACAAACTTTAGAAACCTCCCGCCAAGCAGCCGCCGAAATCGCCTCGGCTTCAGAAGCGTGGGTACAGCAACAAACGGCATTCAACCGCCAAATTGAAACTTTACTGCAAACTCTCGAACCCCAACGCACTGAACAAGCACAACTCAGGGAACGCAATAACCAATTACAGCAACTCATCCAAGAACAAACGCAGCTTATCCAACGCCTAGAACCGGAATTAGCTGCAAAACAAGCTGAATGTAGTGAAATTGAAACGCAATTTCATGCTTCCGGCGAACCCATCCAGAATTTAGCGCAAAATCTCTCAGCCACGGAACAAGAATTGCAAATTCAGCAGGAAACCCAAAAACGGTTACTTGCCGAACAACGAGAAAAACAACGCCAGTTAGATAAATTAGAAGCCCAAACGCAAGCACAACAAGAAGACCAGGGAACCCAAGCCAGTAAGGTGATTATACAATCAGGAATGCCCGGTGTTTGCGGCTTGGTTGTACAGTTGGGACGAGTAGAACCCCGCTATCAGCTAGCTTTAGAAATTGCTGCTGGCGGCCGTTTGGGACATATTGTGGTGGAAGATGACGGTATCGCCGCAGCTGGTATTGAATTGCTGAAACAAAAACGTGCCGGGAGGGCGACTTTTTTACCGCTAAATAAAATTTCTGCCCCGAAATTTACTCAAGATGCAACTTTGCGTTTGGCTAGCGGTTTTATCAACTATGCTGTGAATTTAGTTGATTGCGATCGCCGTTATAAAGATGTGTTTAGCTACGTCTTTGGTAACACTGTGGTGTTTGGGAGTCTGGAACAAGCGCGGAAAAATATAGGACTCTACCGCATTGTCACCTTAGACGGGGAATTGTTGGAAACTAGCGGTGCTATGACTGGGGGAAGCAACACTCAACGTTCATCCTTGCGCTTTGGTACTGGTGAAGCGGCGGAATCTGATGAAGTGATTGCTTTAAAAAATCGTTTAGTGGACATCGACCGAATTATAGAGCGTTGCACGGAAGCCATCACCAGTTTGTCAATTAAAACCAAACAATTGTCGCAAGAATTAACAGAAACCAGACAAACACGGCGGGAACAACAATTGCAATTGGAACAGTTGCACAAAGATATTAAAAATTTAACAACCCAATTAGAAGGAACGCGATCGCAATTAGTCCAAAACAACGAAAAATTAGCCGTTGCTCAATCTCGTTTGGAAGTTTTAGATCGGGAATTACCAGGACAAGAAACGCAACTGCAACAATTACGACATGCCTTAGCAGAGTTGGAAGCCTCGCAAACACCAAGTGAATGGCAACAAATCCAAGCAACTATTAAAATTCAAGAGCAACAATTACAACAACGGGAAGCGGCATTAAGGGAAGCCGAACAAAAATTAAAAAATTTAGAAAATCAGCAACAGCGCCTCCAAGAAAAAATCCAAGAAGCCGAAACCCGAATCACCGAATACGAAAGCCAACAAATTTCTTGTACAGAGGCGATTCATCAGGTTTCCACCCAACTGGCAACGATAAACGACCAAATCGCCCAAACCCGCCTTTTATTCAGCCAAATGGAACTGAAATTGGGCGAACAAAAGCAAAAACGCGACGCCACAGAACAGGAAGTGCGATCGCAACTTTTACGCCAACAACAACTAGAATGGGAAATCCAAAAGCTGCAAGAAACCCAAGAAAAGCGGCGAGAAGAACTAATTGCACTGCAAAATCAGTTGCGCGATGTGGCAGCAGAATTACCCGAACCACTGCCAGAAGTTCCAGATAAGGTAGACTTAGAAGAACTACAAAAAGAATTGCGATCGCTAAGCAAACGCTTACAGGCAATGGAACCTGTAAATATGCTGGCCTTGGAAGAATACGAACGCACCCAAAACCGCCTCCAAGAACTAACACAAAAACTAGAAACACTAGAAGGCGAACGCACAGAATTACTTTTGCGAATTGAAAACTTTACCACATTACGGCAACTTGCTTTTAAAGAAGCTTTCGACGCCGTCAATGAAAACTTCCAATCAATTTTCGCCGTTTTATCAGACGGTGACGGTTACTTGCAACTAGAAAATCCCGAAGATCCCTTTAACGGCGGTTTGAATTTAGTAGCCCATCCCAAAGGCAAACCAGTACAGCGCCTAGCTTCCATGTCTGGAGGAGAAAAATCACTCACAGCCTTAAGCTTTATCTTTGCCCTACAACGCTATCGCCCATCCCCATTTTACGCCTTTGACGAAGTAGACATGTTTTTGGATGGAGCAAACGTCGAGCGATTAGCTAGAATGATCAAGCAACAGTCACAACAAGCGCAATTTATAGTTGTTAGTTTGCGTCGTCCGATGATAGAATCAGCCGAACGCACAATTGGCGTTACTCAAGCACGAGGAGCTTACACTCAAGTTTTGGGGATTAAATTACCATCCTCTAATACATCTGCTTGAGTTTTTGTTAATAATAGTGTATAGATAAACCGGATTCGAGATCAGGACTCGGTATAGAATGACCTCTGAACAAATAATTAGGCGTTCCGACATATTAAATACTCAGGTAATTACCCGCGACAACGGCAAGCGACTAGGCATTGTCAGTCAAGTTTGGGTAGATATCGATCAGCGAGAGGTTGTGGCTCTTGGTTTGCGAGACAGCCTGATCTCTATTTCGGGCATACCGCGTTACATGTACCTTAGCAATATCAACCAAATCGGTGATGTCATCCTGGTTGATAACGAAGATGTAATAGAAGATATCGAAGTTGAAGCTCTCAGTAATCTAATTAACTGGGAAGTAATTACAGAAACAGGCGAAGTCTTAGGTAAAGTCCGGGGCTTCAAATTCAACGGCGAAACAGGTAAACTCGATTCCATAGTCATCGCCTCCTTGGGATTGCCCCAAATTCCCGACCAATTCGTTAGCACTTACGAATTTTCAGTAGATGAAATTGTCAGCACAGGCCCCAATCGCTTGATTGTCTTTGAGGGAGCCGAAGAACGAGTCAACCAGTTAACAGTGGGTTTACTAGAGCGTTTGGGCATCGGCAAAGCACCTTGGGAACGAGATGCAGAAGAAGAATACGGCTACACTCCACCACGCCAAGTTGCACCAGGAAATCAACTGCCCAGTGGAGTACCATTGCAACCACCCAAGCCCAAAGTCCGCGCCCCCGAACCCGTGGCTGAAGAAGAATGGACAGAGGACTATGTAGAAGAAGTCAGGCCACGCCGTGAAGTCATGAAAGCGCGGTCTTATGAGTCCATTCAATACGAAGAAGACGAAGAAGAAGATAACTGGAGTGAAGCAACAGGTAGCGACAGGTATAAACAACCCCTCAGACCCGAACCCCAGCCTTACACCAAACCATACGTTGACGATTACGATGATTACGACGACGTAGAAGGCGATGCTTGGGAAGACGCGCCCAAACCAGTGAATATTCCCAAAAAAGTCAAAGAAAGACAGCCAGAATACGAAGAAGAAGGCGGATATTAATTCGTAGTTCGTAATTAAATCTCAAGATAACTCTAGCCCTTTCCTTACAACAGTAGGGGAAGGGCTAACCTTATCAATCACAATAACCAGCTTATAGCGAAACCACATCTATAGGACAATATCATGTCCGCTTGATTACTTATTAAACCCGAAAAACCCCACCCCGCCCAAGGATTTCTATCAAAAAGCTTTACCAGTGGTAACGCAATCTGAGAAGATCTGAATGTATCTTCTGTCAGCT
>NZ_JACKZU010000400.1:0-7266 GCF_014222165.1 Nostoc sp. 2RC | reverse complement strand
CTGCACCATCTCCCTTGTCTCCCTTATCTCCCTAATCTTCCCTCTCCATCTGAAATTTGAGTATACTACTATAAATCTATCGATATTATGGATTAACAGAACTTCCTGTGTAACCACAGTGGAAAATAACAGAGGTAAAGGAGTAAATGATGCCAATGTGAAAAATAATCAACACAGATGGATAGTCAAAAAGCCCATCTACTAAGTCTTTCACAATCCAAAATTCACAATCCAAAATCCAAAATCCAAAATCCAAAATAGTATTTAAGATGCAGCGCCAAAAAATTTCAGGGAAGGCAAACCAGTTTACAGAGTCGGTGATTAGAGAAATGACAAGGGTAGCACTGCAATATGGTGCGGTGAATTTAGCCCAGGGATTTCCTGATTTTGCTTGTCCTCAGGAGTTGAAGCAGGCAGCTTATGAAGCAATAGAGGCGGATGTTAACCAATATGCTATCACTTGGGGCGATGTCTGGCGACAAGCCGCTTCGCGTCTACGCCCATTTCGGGAAGCGATCGCTAAAAAAGTCCACTGGTATCTTGGCTTAGATATCAATCCTGAAACTCAAATCACTGTTACTTGTGGTTCCACAGAAGCAATGGCCGCTGTGATGCTGGCTACAGTCGATCCTGGTGACGAAGTAATTGTATTCGAGCCATATTATGAAAACTACGGGCCTGATGCAATTCTAGCTGGCGCTACACCCCGCTATGTGACCCTGCATCCTCCACATTGGACATTTGATGAAACACAGTTGCGTCAAGCTTTCAACGCCAATACCAAAGCCATTATTGTTAATACACCCCACAACCCCACCGGTAAAGTCTTCACTCGTGAAGAACTCACCATAATTGCCGAACTTTGTCAAAAGTGGGATGTACTGGCGTTCACTGACGAAATCTATGAACACATTCTCTATGATGGCGCTCAACATATCGCGTTAGCAACCCTTCCAGGAATGGAAAACCGTACAGTTACCATTAACGGCTTATCCAAAACCTACAGCGTCACCGGCTGGCGAGTCGGTTATATTTTTGCAAACCCAGAATTGACAGCAGCCATTCGTAAAGTCCATGATTTCCTAACAGTAGGTGCCCCCGCACCATTGCAACGAGCTGGAGTTGCTGCTATGCAGCTACCACAATCTTATTATGAAGAACTAGCCAAACTCTATCAAAAAAAACGAGATAACATTTTACAAATTCTAAATCGAGTAGGCATTCCCTATTTCCTTCCCCAAGGAGCGTATTATGTGCTTGCAGATATTTCTAAATTCGGCTACAAAACCGACGTTGAATTCACTTACAATTTAATTAAAAATATTGGTGTTGCTGTAGTTCCTGGTTCCAGCTTTTTTAACGAACCACAAAAAGGACATTCATTAATTAGATTCTGTTTTAGCAAAAGACCTGAAACATTGCAAGCAGCAGGCGATAGATTGCTCAAACTCCAAACAACTCTACAATCAACACCCTAACAAAGTTTTTTCATCTTATCTTAGCGGTTGGATTTAACATCTAAATTCATTGAATATTCAACACCTGTAAAAACTTAGTTTAAAAGCTAAATAATCACCATAAGCAATCATATTTGAGTTTAGAAAATTTTGTTTTTATAAACTCCTAACAACACCAAATACACCAAAATTTAATTTTTTTAAAAGTTATATTTTCTATTATGACTACTTACGAAAACATTTTACAAGCAATTGGTAAAACTCCATTAGTCAAATTAAACAAGATTACTGAAGGTATTCACTCAAATATTTATGCCAAAGTAGAATATCTCAATCCTGGCGGTAGTACGAAAGATAGAATTGCCTTAACCATGATTGAAGCCGCAGAAAAAACAGGTCAACTCCAACCAGGCGGTACTATTATTGAAGCCACCGCAGGTAATACCGGTGTAGGACTAGCTTTAATTGCAGCAGTGAAAAAATATCGCTGCATATTCGTCATGCCCGATAAGATGAGTCAGGATAAAATCAATTTACTCAAAGCTTATGGTGCAGAAGTTGTTGTGACTCCCACATCTGTACCCCCTGACTCGCCAGAAAGTTATAACGGTGTAGCGGAAAGACTTGCCAAAGAAATACCCAAAGCTTATAGACCAAATCAATTTGAAAACCCAAATAATCCTCTAGCACATTACTTAACTACTGGGCCAGAAATTTGGTCAGATAGTAATGGGAAAGTCGATGTGTTTGTTGCTGGGATGGGAACAGGTGGTACAATTTCTGGAGTTGCCAAATATCTTAAAGAACAAAATCCAAATATTGTAATTGTTGGTGCAGACCCAGAAGGTTCAATTCTTTCCGGTGACACGCCAAAATCTTATAAAGTTGAAGGTATTGGTGAAGATTTTATTCCCAAAACTTTTAATCGACAAATAGTAGATGAAATGGTTCGAGTCAGCGATAAAGAATCATTTAATATGACTCGTCGTTTAGCACGGGAAGAAGGCTTATTAGTGGGAGGTTCCTGTGGTACAGCAGTAGCCGCAGCATTGAAATACGCAACAAGATTAACAGAACCAAAGTATATTGTAGTGCTATTACCAGATACAGGAAGAAATTATATTAATAAAATTTACTCTGATGCCTGGATGCAGGAAAATGGATTTTGGGAAGGTACAACAATTAGAAGTACTAAAGTTGGAGAAATTCTGGCTCAAAAAACAGATTTTCCTTCGTTAATTGCTGTTAGTCCCCGTGATACCTTGAGCCAAGCAACAAACTATCTACAAAAATTAAATATTTCTCAACTACCAGTAATTGATAATAATCATGTAGTAGGAAGTGTCAATGAAGCTTCTTTAATGAAATTCCTTCACGATGGTATTAACTTTTCCAATCAAGAAGTTTCCGCAGTCATGGGTAAACCACTGCCAATTCTTGATGAAGAAGTTGATATTTCTGAAGCTTATCGGCTACTTTTATCTGGAACCACAGGGATTATTATTAAGCAGGGTGATGTTCCTGTTGGATTAATTACCAGAGCAGATTTAATTAGATATTGGATTAGTCAAACTCAGGAATCATGAATCAGAAGTCAGAATCCAGAATTCAGAATTTAGCAGAAACAGTTAGGTGGAATTTTAGACCACCTCCTATATTTTCTCAAATATTACAGTAAGTGAGTCCTCCTGAATTCTGACTCCTGAATTCTGAATTCTCTTTTTATAAAGGTAAAATCATGGAATTTGAAACCAAAGCAATTCATGAGGGTCAACAATCAGACCCCCAAACAGGTGCAGTAATTGTCCCTATTTATTTGACTTCCACCTACGAACAAGAAGCCATAGGTCAACATAAGGGATATGAGTATTCACGCACAGGAAACCCTACGCGCACTGCTTTAGAAGAAGCTTTAGCTGCTCTTGAAAATGGTAAATTTGGTTTAGCATTTGCCTCTGGATTAGCTGCAACCACCACTGTATTAAGTTTGCTTAAAAATGGCGACCATATTGTTGCTGGCGATGATTTATATGGTGGTACTTATCGTTTGTTAGAAAAGGTTATTAAAAACTGGGGCGTGACAACTACTTATGTAGATATTGATAATATCGCTGATTTTGAATCTGCAATTTTGCCAAATACTAAGTTAATTTGGATTGAAACTCCTACTAATCCTTTGTTAAAAATTATTGATATTGCAGCTTTAGCGAATATTGCCCGCAAACACAATCTGATTTTAGTAGTTGATAATACCTTTGCTAGCCCTTATTTTCAAAGACCGTTAGATTTAGGTGCTGATATTGTAGTTCACAGTACCACCAAATATTTAGGAGGACACAGTGATATTATTGGTGGCGCAGTTATCACATCTAATGAGCAATTATACAGAGAACTGAAATTTTATCAAAATGCCATCGGAGCTATTCCTAGTCCTTTTGATAGTTGGTTAGTACTGCGAGGAATAAAAACTTTAGCTGTGAGAATGCGAGAACATGAAAAAAATGCTTTATTCTTAGCAAAATTTCTAGAAAAGCATCCTAAAGTTGAGCGAATTTATTATCCAGGATTACCTACTCACGAACAACATCAACTAGCAAAACAGCAAATGTCTGGCTTTGGGGGGATGATTAGTTTGGAATTAAAAGGCGGTTTTGCTGAGGTTGAAAGATTTGCTTCCCGACTCAAGTTATTTTTGCTGGCTGAAAGCTTGGGAGGAGTTGAGTCGCTGCTTTGTTATCCCAGCAAAATGACCCACGGTTCAATACCAGAAGCAGAACGACTTCAGCGAGGAATAAAGGATAATTTAGTCCGTCTTTCAGTGGGAATTGAACATCAGCAAGATTTACAAGCTGATTTAGAAAATGCTCTTTCTTCAAATTAGGCAGTGAGTAACGCAGACTCGATGTAGAGACAAAGCACAATAATTGAGCAGATAGCCCATTCCAGGTAGAGGACTATGGCTATGCGCCCCTAGGATTATCTCTACCTGATGCCAGTTGCAATGTAGCTGTCAGTTAATAAACATTTTTTTGTTATTTGTTAAATAAAATTACATTATTTTCTCCTCAAATCAACTTTAACTTTTGATCCCCAGGCAAAGTTGATTTGCTAAATGAAACCCTAGTTTCAAGTGGGAGTATCTAAGCCTTAGTATCTATGAATTATTGAAAAAACAACACTAAATATCTGGAGAATTCATTTCAATTACCGGTAATTATATCGGGATAGTAGGCTTATAAATTGTCAAGAAAAAACCCATTGACTCATAAAAAAGTTACGACTAATGTTATAAGTAGTCCTGAGAGGGACGTTGTTAATGCATCAAAAAATCAAGAGGTATTTCCTATGATGATGATGATGACGGAAACCATGACTTCAGAAATGCAAGCTTGTATGGACGCTTGTATGAACTGTCAAAAAATGTGCATGGAAACCATGACTCACTGTATGAGCAAAAGTGGTATGCACATGGATAAAAGCATGATGAGCATGATGGGCATGATGCGTGATTGCGCTGAAATGTGCATGATGTGTATGAACATGATGATGGGCGGTTCTGAGTTTATGGAACGCACTTGTATGCTGTGTGCAGAAATGTGCGATCGCTGCGCTATGGCCTGTGAAATGATGAGCGATGACGCTAAAATGATGGAATGTGCTGCTGCTTGCCGCAAATGTGCAGAAACTTGCAGATCTATGCACATGATGACCGCGTAATTTTCCCACTCCGCAGAAGTTTGTCTGCAACCTAATATTCAAGCGCTCAGGCTCTTTGGGTCTGGGCGCTTGAAGTAAGAACCTAATTCAGAACTCAGAATTCAGAACTCAGAATTCAGAATTTGAATAGGCTTCAAAAATCACAGCAAATTAAAGTTAAATTTCCTTCGTAAAATCAGGTAAAATTTGAAAATTGTGATAGTGTCTTAACACTTGGAGTAATTCTTTCTCTGTTGTTGCGATATACTCCAAAGGTACGCGTATCATTGGATTAAGTTTTGACCCGATGAAAGCGGCGCGAATATCGGTATGCAAGCCAATTATCAACTTGTTGGGATGCTGGAGTTTTTTGTGGGTATATGCAACTCCCAATTCTACACAGGCTCCTTCGTCAGGTACACGTCCATCCAATATAAATAAAAATACGTCAGCCTCCATAATCTTTGCTGTATCAAGTTGGAACATTGCCAATCTGCGTTCCTCTTTCGTCATTTTGTCGTAAGGTGGCTTATCCCGTTCTGCACCGTCACGCTGTGGTAAAAAGACTTGATAATTTAGCAATTCCAGTTTTGCAGTGAGGTACTGGTTAAAGTGTAGTTCCGCTTGTGAAAATAAAGGTGCAGCAAAGTAAATAAGCATAAAAGGCTGACTTCAGTGGGGAGATTGCAGTATGAATCCAGATGTAGAGACGTTGGAATTGCAACGTCTCTATAAGAATAGGACTCGATATCCTATCGCAGTTAAAGCATATGTTATCCAAACCTATTTTCTATTCCTCAATAGACTTCTTGCAGAAGTAGGGAAAAGGGGGAAAGATTTGGTATTTTCCCTTTCCCCTTTAACCCCTTCGGGGTTCGCCAGTCGCTCATGGTGGAAACCCCCAAGACCGCGCTGGCTCACCTTTTCCCTTTGACCACAAGAGTCCAAAAAGCAATTGATTGCAAGAGGTCTAATATCTGTGCGTTCATTTCATCAAAATCAAACGCAAAGGATCTAAACGCACATACCAAGGAAAAGGTTGGTCTTTGACCGTCACCCATTTTTCTTTGAAGACTTCAGCTTGCAAATGATAATCTTGAGAATTATTGGCAGGAGAATGCAGCTTCAAAAATAATGTCATTCGATGGGGCGTTTCGCTCGTCCGTGCTAGCCAACAAGGAAAGGTATTTTCAGATGATGAGTCACTGGTTAAGACAATTTGATGGGCACGAATGCCGATGTGAGACAGTTGACTGTTGCTTGCTTCCACAACATGGAGAGTACAACCCCAATCAGTTGCTTCCACCTGTTGCGGTGAGTGAAGAATAATCTGGGAAAAGTTTTTGCATCCGGTGATTTGGGCAACGCCTACAGTGGTAGGACGCTCGAAAATATCGTATTTGCTACCGTGATGGACGGCTCGACCATGCTCTAATACCAACAGATTTGGGCAAAGCCGATAAGCTTCTTCCATATTATGGGTGACAAATAAAGTCACGCCTTGGTAGTCAGCCAGGGTTGCTGTCATTTGCTGCTCTAATTGACTACGCAGATGGGTATCGAGTGCTGAAAAAGGTTCATCTAAAAGCAATGCTTCCGGTTGACTGGCCAATGCTCTTGCTAAGGCTACCCGTTGTTGTTGACCTCCTGAAAGTTGGTGTGGATAGCGATCGCCTAATCCCTGCAACTGCATATTTAATAATAGTTCTTCTATCTGTACTCTAATACTCCCTGCCGACAATCCTTTAGGCAAACCAAAAGCGATGTTTTGCCCCACAGTCATGTTGGGGAACAAAGCATAATTCTGTACTAAAAAACCAATGCGGCGATCGCGGCTAGGTACGTTAATTCCTTTTTCGGAGTCAAACAACACTCTGCCATTTAAAACTATCTGTCCTCTTGTGGGCGTTTCTATCCCCGCAATGCATCGCAAAATCATGCTCTTACCTGCACCAGAACCTCCTAATAACCCCAAAGGTTGCTCATCGCTGTTAAAAGCCACTTTTAAATGAAAACTAGGAAGTATCTTTTCAATGTCAACAAACAATCCCCGCGACTCAAAATTAAAGTCCGGCCGATAAAAAACTGCTTCCCCTGCTCCCCCTGCTCCCCC
>NZ_JACKZU010000003.1:0-66603 GCF_014222165.1 Nostoc sp. 2RC | reverse complement strand
AAATCAATGCTTTCAACCTGATTTCTTTACAAAACTTTACAACATGTCCCATTTTGCACGTATCCCGGCTGTACCCCTTATCACCAATCAACTGTTGAATAACATCAGGGTCATTTTCTAAAGAAAAGTCTTCACCGATCGCCAACGCCAGTGAGTTTTCGAGAACGCTAAGGTTTTCGGGATGGATCGATGTCATAGCGCAGCAGAGATTGGGAAGTTGAACACTCAAGCTATATCTTAGTTGAACAGGAGTGTTTTTTCTTATAAGTAGTGTGAAAACAGATATTGTCGCACTATCTCGTGACACGGTGGGGGAGGGGTTTGGCAAGTATTTGTCAGATGATTTACAGTCAAGGAGGGTGATAGAGAGAAATTTTCTGCGATAAAAGTGTAAGGGTTGACGAGGAAGTACGTGATCTGACGGTACATGAATAGGGTGTTACCCGACGAACACCACTATCCATCTTTTGGGATTTGGGGTGTTCCAGGGTGTGTTGATTAGAGGTAGGGATGAAAATTGTTGATAGCAATATTGCTATCAAAATTGTCTGTACTTGCTTATAGAATCTCGTTTGGTAAATTGTTGCTATCAAGCTCGTGATATCAATTTTGAAGTGAACATTGGTGGCTACTTTGGGCTTGATTTCGGGCAATATTTATATGTAGGGTTGCACAAACACTACTGAGTTAGCACTCAGTAGTATCGATACACAACAGTTGACAATAAATTTGATGAATTTTTCTAGCTCAGAAATGGACTTACCAGTATCTCCTGTAATTTACAGCTTCCGTTTGCAGGGAATACGGTCTACTAATAAATTATTAATTTTTTCTTCTACCGTTGCTATAGCCTCCTTGTTTTTCTGGATGCTTGCCAATTTTTTATACTTGTAGATAATGTACTAATACACTCAAAATTTAACAACAATCAAATCATGACTTCTCTTTCAAGCATTTTGCAGCCTTTATTAGATATTTCCAGTGTTATAAATACGATTTACTTGTTCGCAGCACTTTGTTTAGGTGTGTTTGCTGCATGGAGTAAGGAGGCGTTTTTCTTTGCAATAATTTTAGTAGTACTGTTTGTGTCCGTAGTCTCTAAAATCACTTACTTTGCACCTGCTATTTCCAATAACTTCAATAATTTATTTATATTTTTAATTATTGGTTATTCCGTAAGCACAGGAATAAAATTAGCTTTTAATCGCTGGAGAGGCTATTAGTTTTCACATACCCTTTAGGGCTGATATCGAAATATGTAGAATAACTTATACATTTATTTTGTAACAATTATTGAAAGGATTTTAGTTTTCAGTTTACGCCGTCCTAGCCACTCCTTTTCAAAAATCAGTGGTCATTACTGGAAGCGATCGCACCATGTCATAACTGCTAAGTTTGTTATAAACGATAGCAACGTTTGATGATTTAACCAAAATAGATTAAGCAAGTTTAATTATTTTATAAACTGAATGACTCAGCTTAAATATAGATTTGAATCAATGGTGTTTAGAATTTATGGGCTATTTACTGATGAATTTGGGAAAAGTAAGAAATAGAAGTAAGAAAAAATTTGATGAGTTTGCTAAAAGGCTTAATTTGTAAGGAATTCGGGAGCCAATACTGGGCATCCTAGTTGCGCGGTCGGGATTGAAGAAGATGGGGAAGCTCTTGAGGCTCAATACCAACAACGCACCTTTTTCGCTATACATCCTCTTTTTTTGGTGAAGTATCGAGTTTAATGACTTTATTTCTCCACAGCACCAAGAGATTTCAGGCTACATTTTTGAATTTCACTTAAACCTTTAACACCAATAATATTCATACCTTCATAGGGTCGAGGAGAATACAATGTTTCGATGCACTCGCCAGTCTGAACATCCCAAAGCTTTATCGTTTCATCTTGACTACCACTAACGACGATCTCACTTGTAGGATTAAAAGCTATGGAGCGTACACTATTACTATGTCCTGTCAACGTGTGCAAGCATTCACCACTTTTAATATTCCATATTCTCACAGTTTTATCTTCACTACTACTTGCTAAAAGTTCACTATTAGGACTGAAATTAACTGATTGTACCCAGTTATTATGTCCTTCTAATACCTTTAATAATTCCAGTTTATCAACATCCCAAATTCTCACAGTTTTGTCATCACTGCCACTAACTAAAAATTTCCCATTCGGACTAAAGTTTACTGACCAGACTCTCTTTTCATGTCCCTCTAAAGTATCGTTAACAGTATCGTTATCATTATAAATATTCCATATTTTTAGAGTTTTATCTTCACCAACACTTGCTAAAGTCTCATTATCTGGACTAAAGGCTACTGACCAAACTCTATTGGTATGTCCAGTTAATATCTTAAGACATTGACCATTTGCAACATCCCAAATTCTCACAGTTTTGTCTTCACTGCCACTGGCTAATTTTGTACCATCCGGGCTGAAAGCAACTGAACGCACCCAGTTAGTATGTCCAGTTAATATCTTGAGGCATTGACCGGTTTCAACATCCCAAATTCTTACAGTTTTATCTTCACTACCACTAGCTAATTTTGTACCATCTGGGCTGAAAGTAACTGATTGTACCCAATTGCTATGTCCTTGCAAAATCTTGACTAAATTCCTATTAGATAGTCTCCAGATTTTCACAGTTTTATCTTCATGTCCACTAGCTAAAGTTTGACCATCAGGGCTGAAAGCAACTGACAATACCCAGTTAGTATATCCCTGTAAAGTGTTAAGGCATTTACCATTATGAGTATCCCATATTTTTACTTGATGATTTTCACTACCACTGGCTAAAGTTTGATTATCAGGGCTGAAAGCAACTGACCATATCTTATTGAGATATTGTTGCATGGTATCGTCCAACAAAGTATGTAAACATTCGCCAGTATCAATATCCCAAATCCTAACTGTTGAATCTTCACTACCACTCGCTAACATTTTCCCATTTGGACTAATAGCAACTCGCCAAACTCTGTCTGTATGTCCTTGGAATGTATATAGACATTCACCAGTGCTAACTTCCCAGATTTTTACGGTTTTGTCTTCACTGCCAGTGGCTAAAGTTTCCCCATTAGGACTTAAAGCAATTGACCATAAATAACCATTATGTGCTTGCCAAGAATTTACACATTCACCAGTGTGGTAATTCCAAATGCTTACCATTTGATCCATACTGCCAGTTACTAGAGTTTTACCATCAGTGCTAAAAGTAACTGCTGTTACCCAACCTTGATGCCCCTGCCAAGTTTGTAGAGGGTTATCATTAAGGATATTCCAGATATTTATTATTCCTTGTTCATCACCACTAGCTAAAGTTTTTCCATCAGGATTAAAAGCAACTGACCAAACTCGGTCTGTGTGTCCTTGAAATGTACGTAAACATCTGCCAGCATTAACTTTCCAGATTTTTACGGTTTTGTCCTCACTAGCACTGGCTAAAGTTTGACTATCAGGACTAAAAGCAAGGGAATATACTCTTCTACTATGTTCTTTACAAACAAAGTTTAGTTGAAGTTGGCTACTTGTAAATTGCCACAAGCGAATTTCCCCATTAGCATCGCTTGTAGCTAGGTAATTACGATCTGGACTTATTGCTACACAAAGAACGCTGCTAAAAGTTTCAGTGAAAACTGAACCAGTTAATTGGGAGTAAGAAAAATCAATATTATGTAAATTTGTTCCTTTTAAGTAAGCTTGACGTATATCTAAATTAGAAAAATCGTAATTGCTTAAATTATTTTTATTCAAGTAGCAAAGCAAATTGATAATATTTCCCGCACTGTAGCCTAATGTTAGTGGATATTTCTGTAGCATTAATATAATTTGCTGGCTCACCTGCTCAATACGTTGTTTACTGCTGAAATTATCAAATAATATCTCACTTAATGGTTTAATAATCAGTCGTTCTTGCGTTTCCCTAACATAATTTTTGGCAGTAGCTTTAATTAGAGCATGACTTTGAAGTAAGTCAAGTTTTGCATTCTTAAATTCTTCTGCAACGCTTTTTACTAATTTCTCAGTCACGTACTCCATGACTACGTTTTGTAAAGTGAAGCCTGTTTGGTGACGTTCAATTAGTGATCGCCGCTTGAGAGATGCTAAAATATTAAATAATTCTACATCTAAAACAGATGAAAAAATATCTTTTCGCAGTTCTAAATCTTTAACTGGCTCCCGGTGAATAGCCAGCCAGTACATAATTTCTTTCTCTAATAATGATAAACGGTTAAACTGCTTATTTATAAGCTCACGAACATCATCAAACAAAGCTCCTTGCCGCAAATATTGTTCTATAAATTGATAAATATTAATAAATCCATCCTGAAGTGTCGCTACTACAAAAATTAACGCTAGAGGATTACCAGAATAGGATTCAATTATTAATCTCCATTCATATTCTGAGGCAGAAAGTGATAATTTTTCGTGTGTAAAAAATTGCTTGGCTTCTGCTATATCTAAACCTGATAAGGGATATACCTGAACATTTTGGTTTGTTCTTCCTAAAAGGGTAATTTCCTTGGGCTGTTCTCGACTTGTCAGAACTAAGCAACTTTGGTGGCTTGATTCCCCTACTCGTTTGTATAAATCACCATAATCTTCATATCCTTCTAAGTATTGCCCAGTATAAGCTCCACTCTTAAAAATTGACTCAACATTATCAAGTATCAGTAAACAACGTGAGGAGCATAAATAATAGATCAGCTTAGTTATTTTTTCAGATGTAGAGTCCGGTAAATTTATATCTTGCTGATTTGATAAAATTCTTATCAAATCAGCAAGAATATTTTTGAGTAATGGAGCTTCGCGTAGGCTCCGCCAAATGACGTAATCAAATTGATGCTGAATCTTTTGTGCCAGCTTTACGGCTAGGGTTGTTTTTCCAATTCCACCCATACCTAGTAGTGCTACTAAGCGACATTTATCGCTGGTAATCCATTGTTCGAGAGTTGCTAGTTCATTAGTGCGTCCGTAGAAAGTCGAGATATCAGGTGCTTCTCCCCAATCTTGCCGGAGTTGGTTTGAGCGATCGCAAACATCTTCCCATTCAACTCCAACCGCACTACAAATTCCCTGGAAAGCTACTCTGCGAATTGATTTCTGTTGCCAAAAACGCTTCAGTGTAGCTACTGTAGTTCTTGCTGTATCAGCCCACACCTGTGCGTCCTTACTCCAACGCTTTTTGGTTCTAGCTAGATCAACTAAGTTTTTCCCTGAAATAGAGAGCCTGAGAGTATCCTGTGGCATACTGCATAACTTAGTAACTTGAGCTTAAGATTATAAATTTCTTTTAAAAAAGAAAATAATTTATTTAAAAAATATGAACAGTAGTGAGCCGAAGTGAACCCCATATATCCTATATCTTGATTTTTACTTTATTAATCAAGCTTCATTATGGAAGACCAGTTAGTACAAAATTTACTCCCAATTGCAGAAGTTTCAACTCTTGAAGAACAGGAAAAACTCAAGCAAAAAGCCAAAAAATACAATTTGCTAAGTTGGACAAACAATCGTTTAAATTCAGCTACAGCTGTAGGTGCTATTTCTGGAGGATTGCCAGGTCTTTTGGGTCTAGCTGCACTGTCTATGGACTTAATGTGGTGTGCGCGGGTAGGAATACGCGGATGTTTTGGTGTAGGACATATCCTTAATAAGGATGTAGACTACGAAACTGACGCAACTTTAATTTTGGCTATTTGGTCAGGTATCGCTGAACCTGTTCATTCTGTTAATGAAGGACAAATTGCAGTTCAAACTTCCACAACAAAGTCAATCATGGATGATTTTGTTCTAGAAAAAATCAAAATTGCAGCTGGAGTAACTACTGGAGTAAGTACCGCTAAGTTCATAGACAAGACTGCAACTAAAGTTGGTAGTAAAGTTGTGACCAAAACAGGTAGCAAAGTCGGGAGTAAAATTAGTGGCAAAATTGTAACCAAAGTTGGTAGTAAAGTTATTACCAAAGCAGGCAACAAGACTAGTAGCAAAATTGCAACTAAGGTTGGTGGTAAAGTTCTTACCAAAGCATCTGCCAAGATAAACACTAAAATCGGAGGTAAAATTGCCACAAAGGTAAATTTTAAATTTTTAGCAAAATTAGGACAAAGAATCGGTGTTACGAGTGCTGAAGTTATTATACCTTTTGTAGGGATTGCGTTAGGCGCATCTATCAATAGATGGTTAATCAATGGTTTATTAAATGCAGCAGTAGCCTACTATACGCATGAATTTGTAGTTTTCCACGATATTGAAGTGGATGATGAAGATTTTGAAGGCTGTACAGAGTTAGTACCTGTGGCTTAACACATCATAACCTATGCGTCAGATGCCCCCTACCCACTTTTTAAACTACTTTAGACGTTCCTCTTTTGTAGAGGGTTAGGGGTAATCTGAGTTTTAGACTTTAGTGAACCAGTTCTATACATCTGTCTGAAATTCAGAATTGATGTGGATAATTTAATTTACAGAGTTCTTTTAATTTTTATAAATAAATATGCTTATGGGATACTTAACTGTGATTAGTGAAACTGGTTTTCCTCATTCTGCGTGCTTATTTGAGTATTGGGGAGAAAGACATTGGCGTGGATTCAAGCCTAAAATTCCCAAAACACCCTTTGGAGCTGGATATGTAGATATATCTGATAGAAGTGGTTGGATTAAACATTTGGTTAAATTTGAAATTCCCGATGATATTTTATTTCGAGTTAGACAAGACATAGAAGCTAAATATAAAAAGCAAGTTTATAGAGTTGCTCTGGGGCCAGATTGCATTAACTTATCAGTAGATGCTGCTAGTTGGTGTAGGTTAACGACTCCACCACCACCAAATATTATTCCAGATAATCTAGTAACAAATCTAGCTCAGATGAATCCAAATCTTGTGATAGAAAATTACTAATTTAAAAGATACAGAGCAATGTGAATATTTCAAAAAAAGCGTTTAATTCAATGCTCTTAAAACCCATGAATTATCTGGTTTTAATAATTTATCAATTGCGAGTCAAAAGCTGCTATTTCCAGCATTAATTCAATACTTTTTGGTCATCTTGCAATTTTTTGGTTAGATCTCATATCAATAGTTTATTCTCAATAGGGGGTATGACGAAATACGTATTTCGTCATGACCCCCAATAAGCACTACCCTTTTTTCAAGGGGTCTGTGCCTTCTAAATCTTTAGCTGGCGGGGTTTGCGATTGTCGCCCCTTGAAGACGGCGGGTTAGTGTCTACAAAGTCCGTAACTTACAGACCTAATGAACTTCGTAACTCCTCCTCTGTAGTTCCTTGAAGCTCCGAAGCTTTACTCAACAGTAAATCTACAGCAACACGTATCAAAGTATTGTCTGTAAGCCTCTCACCTCCTTTAACTCGTTTCATTCTGTTTAATTTTCGGGTGAGTTCGGTAAGAGCATCGATTTGCTCTTGTCTCAATCGTGCTTCCTTGCGTTCTAACTTTAAATACTTCGGTAGTTCGTTACTCTGTAAGTCTGTAATTTTGTTAGTCTGTTGCTCTGTAACTTCTACTGTATGTACTTGACCTAAGGCTTCGGATAGACTTACAGACTCCGTAGCTTCCGAAGTTTGTAAGTCTGTAATTTTGTTAGTCTGTTGCTCTGTAACTTCTACTGTATGTACTTGACCTAAAGCTTCGGGTAGACTTACAGACTCCGTAGCTTCCGAAGTTTGTAAGTCTGTAATAGCCGAAGTATTAGGTAAGTTTTCTGAGTTTGTAACTTCCGAAGTCGCTAAGTCTGTAACTCTGGCTTTTTGCGTTTCTTCGTGGACAAGATCAGATAAACGACGACGTGCTTTAGCCATGAGTATTCACCTCTCTTAAAAGCTCATCAGCAACACGCCGATAATCACCTTCGGCTTCACGAGCTACTTTTCCGCGAACTTGAGTGATTGGTATACCATCAAGAGCAGCTTGTTCATGAACAGCATAAGCCCTGACAAAACCGTTAAATGCAGGTATACCTCCTTGCATAAGTGCTTGTTGAGCATCAAGTGCTTTACCCAAACTACGAGGATCAACACGGGTTAATAAAACTCGAAACTTAACTTTTGCTGGCATTATTGATGCTTGTACGGTTTCAATTAGCGCCTGAAGATCCATTGGGGCTGGCGGAGATGGCAGCACAACAAAATCAGCCGCATCAATAGTAATTTTCAGCGCATCAAAGTGGAGTGCCGGGGGAGTATCCACGATAATAAAGTCAAAGCCTTTTACTTTTTTAAGGTTTAACAACTCATTGGTATCTGTTTCCTTAGCTAGTTCAAAATCTCGCTCATTGCGTTCTGCCCACCAAGTAGCAGAGCCTTGAGGATCTGCATCTACCAACAATACTTTTGATTTCTCAGCAAGGATGGCTGCTAAATTGACGCTAGTTGTCGTCTTAGCTGACCCTCCTTTTCCGTTCACAATAGCAATAATATGCACATTCTGACTCCGTAACTTAACTAGTCTGTAAGTTCTAAACTCTGTAAGTTTGTAAGTTTCAAATAAACTAACTTACAGAGTTTGTATGTCAATAATACGCCATAGATCCAACACAGGCGACATCAGGAATAAGAGCATCGAAATGCTCAGATGCGTCAAATAAGCAGGAATGCTATCTTCTTCTGCCTCAGTTTGAAAAAGCAAAAGTTTTTTTGGATCAACACTTTGTGTAAAACGAGCTAATCCAGTTCCACAACAACATAGGTTGCCGATCAAAAAAGAGGTTATGATCTTTTTGATATTTTGAACTGAAATAACCTGTGAGTGAAGTACGAGCCGACTATGATGGTGCTTGGAAGGAAGGTGTAGAACAATATTTTGAGGCGTTTGTTGCATTCTTTTTTCCAGAGATTCAAGCAGAAATTGACTGGGGACGAGGCTATGATTTTCTTGACCCAGGCTCTACAGGAGTCTATCGCTGAAGTTCTAGAAGCTAGATTTAATAACGTCCCTCTGAATTGATTGAGCAACTGAAGAAAATTTATGAGCTTGACAGACTTAAGCAGTTGTTGAAACAGGCTAGTATTACAGGTTCAATTTCTGAGTTTCAGCAACAATTAAGTCAATAAGATCCAAGTACAGAATTTTAAAGTTGTACATTGGCTAATTACTTGCAAACCTATTCAATCTTTTGGGATATCCAGAAATAGGCATCAACGTTATCTCGATTTATAATCGGATAACGTTGACTACTAGCAGCTATTTTTTATTTGGTTTTTTATCCTTAGCTATCTTTTCACGTTTCCTTGACTTTTCCTTCTCAGGCTTCTTCCCACACAATTGTTCTACTTTTTCAATCAGAACCATAACTCTCCAAGCTGTGTCTAGGAACTTGGCATCAGGCTTGACCGCTGTAAAATAACTGATGGTTATTACTAGAATCAGTAATATAAACTTGTTCATTAGATTACCTTGAGTTGAACAAGTTATTGGCTGCATGGAATCTCTGTGAGTGTGTCAACGTTTTGTTATTGAAAAAAATCCTAAAACTGTCCTTGCAAGAGCGATCGCTCTAAATCGCTGAAAGCGCTTTTTGTTATTCAGCCTTGACATATAAGCAGTGTCAAGTTTATGCTTGAGCATATAAACGGCCGTTGATTATCACATAATTCCAATTTGAAAGCCGTGCTATCAGCAAAATTTAGCACTGGAACTATTTTCATGAGATAAACTATAGCTACACCATTGAAGGGATACCTTTGGTATCCCTTCAATGGTGTAGATAAAAGTTATAGTGCGCCTTTTTAGTTATAATTTAGCGATCGCTTCTCAGGCTTCTTCCCACACAATTGTTCTACTTTTTCAATCAGAACCATAACTATCCAAGCTGTGTCTAGGAACTTGGCATCAGGCTTGACCGCTGTAAAATAACTGATGGTCATTACTAGAATTTTGTAAACTTGTTCATTAGATTACCTTGAGTTGAAAAAGTTATTTTTGCATGGAATATCTGTGAGTGTGTCAACGTTTTGTTATTGAAAAAAATCCTAAAACTGTCCTTGCAAGCTCTCTATATGGGGTAGATCTGGCTAAGTTGTCATGAAGTGCAAACTAGACAGTTTAGTTTGAAATTCCGATTGGTATTGAGCTGAGATGCGCGCTCGGCAATTTTTCCTCTACCATTTCATGCCCAAGTAAATAAAAATGATCATCACACAGAAGGGGGTAGTTGCGCGATGCACAACTCCCCTCCTGTCTCAAATTACCACTCAAAATAACCCCTAATTGGGGCATTTATTGCTGAATTTGGTGCGAAGCCTATTGCACCATAATAGGTCTATTCAAAATGCTCATTACCTCGCCTGGATTGGGGCTTGGTAGCAAGGGACTCCAATCTCCAACATTTGCATAACCAATAACCTGCAAATAGTGAATTGTGCTAGTCACAGCTTTAGAAGAACCAATCAACAGATGTTTGAGTGGTTCTTTAAGAGGGCTTGCTTGAGAGAATGTTTGATTGGTAGTGGGATTGTTAGCATCAGACAAAAAGCTTTGTGTCATCATTTATTAATCTCCCAATATTAGGGGGTAAACATTGGCGATCGCTCTACTTGGTGTCCAGCCGGGGGGCGATCGCTTCGCCGTTGGGCGTTGCAACACTCACAATCATACTACCTAATTAGGATATTAGGATAATAGGACAAACGGCTAAATCAAAATATCCTAAAAAGCTATGCAAAAATTAAGCCGTTGTACTCTGTGCAAGGTTAATGAGTGAGAAGAAGGAATTACGGGGTTATGTTTCTCCAGAGTTAAACCGATTGTTTCGGGCAGTAGTAGCCCTCAAAGATAAAAACCTCAGCGATACGATCGCTGAGGCTCTAGAAGACTGGCTCAATAAGCCAGAAAACCAGGAAATAATCAAAAGGCACAATTTGAAGTCTGAAGAATAGCTGTAGCGCTGCCCTGACAATTGAGCTACCTCGGTTGCGATCGCTTCTAGTTTTGTTCTCAGCTGCTCAACCTCTGGAAGTGCTACCCTAATTCATTTGTCGCTGTAGATTGTCATTTGTTGAAAAGTGCGATCGCAGGATAGATGTAAATACGGGATACTGAACTACTCCCTTAGCTATCTGACGCAGGTTGGTTCATCTTTTGTCTTGACATTTTTTGAGTTTGCCTTGGGCTTTGTATCAGGTTTATCGCCTGGCACGTAGGAGTTAATGTCAAATCTTCTCTGTCCAGATGGGGTTCGGATTACCCTTAAATAACCGTATTTTTACTGTTTTTTTTAGCAAATATATTGGCTTAATCTAACTTTTTATAGTGCAGATGTACCACTAAGAGATTGATCGTGTTTCTGCATCAATGACACTGAGCAGTTGGTTTCGGTCAAGATTTAGCTCTGTATTTGACCTTGGTCAGGGTCAGATGCCCTATAGAGGTCAGGAAAAGACGCTCATAAGATAATTAATGGCTATAACGGCTTTAAAGCCATTATAGCCATTAATTATCCAATAGTGGCTACACAACAATAAAATCCTATATAGCCACTACTGCTTTTTTTTGGTGGCTGTAGTGGCTATACTATGCATAGGATTTTATGAGCGATCAAGAGAAAAAAATGGTGCAGGTTCGCATAATCATGCCAGAAGATTACCGACGGCTGTTTAAAGCGTATTGCACAGAAATAGGTACAGATATGAGTAAAAGGATTACTGAGTATATACAACAAGAATTAATTAAGGCAGGCAAGCTAAAAAATGATTAGCACTACTGAAGTTAACCATTTATCTTTCATAGCAAGGCGCACAGAATCTTACCGTTATCCGCGCAGAGGCTAGAAATTCATGTTTTGATAAATACAGCCCTATAAGGGCGCAAAAAAAAGGGGTAGTCCCAACCAAACTTTGGGGCAGCCACTCTGTTACTACTAGAGCCAAGCATACCAAGACGATTGTCAGTCGTCACCAAAGCGGTCAGTCGTACCGCTTACTTTTGAAATAAAGATTTATAACTCTAGCGTAACAGTGGCGTGCCTATAAGTGAAAGGGATTACTCAATCTTTCTCAAAAAGAAATCAACAAATTGAGGAGCCACAAATGAATACGCTAGAAATGCACAATGCGCCGAGATCCTTACATCATGACGCACCCAAAAATAATTCAGATCTCATAAATATAGCACAATCTGTCCCAATTAAGCAAGAGTTAGCACCACGTAATGTCAGAGAAACGATCGCTTGGCTGCTGTTGTTGGGACGCCCACCACTGCCAGAAAACCCGATAGAAGCTGCAAAACAAGGCAAGGAACCGAAACAGCCATGTTTTTTTGACAATAGAGGGTATTTTAAACCACTGAATTGGAAACAATGGCAAAACACCCAACCTAACCAAGAAATTATCGATGCTTGGTTCTGCCACCCGAAGACAGGCATTGGAACATTAGGTGGATGGAATGGTAAGCACTGGCTGGGATGGACTGACTTTGACCAAAAGGATTTTACCAATGCCCAAGAGTGCGATCGCCAAATCAGGGAATGGATGGAACAGTACCCCATTGCCCAAATTGCGCCCATGTTTCGCACGCCCAGCGGCGGCTATCGCTTTCTGTTTGCCTTTGACAAGGAACCAGAAAACTTTAAGGCTAACTCTGGTTTCTCGTTAAAGTTGGACGGCTCCCACCACTGCGGAGAATTGCTGTGTAAAAACGGAGGGCATACACTACTACCGCCTACAGTTGGGGTAAATGGCGAGGCTTATCGCTGGGTACAGTGGTCAGAGTATCCCCCGATCTTCGGCAGTCCAGAAGAAATTGGACTTTACCCAGTGGTCAAGAAAACTTCAGTTAAGCCAATTGTGGCTCCCATGTCAGATCCCGGTAACGGCACTCTCAACAGCAATAGCGCTCCGCGCAGTACCGGAGGCGATCGCACTCTCTCTGACTTACTAGAAAATGAGATTTACCCTATTCTTGACCTGCAACAGGCATTTAACTGGGGTGGCCACGATTTTCAACAGCACGGCGACAAACTCAAAGGGAATTGCCCGTGGCACGATAGCCAGTCTGGTACAGCATTCTACTGTGAACGCAAAAGTAATGCTCCTCTGTGGAGATGTCCCGCTTGTTCAATTGGCGGAAGTGTTGTTGAATATCGCCATCGGTTAAAAGGTGGCAACGGTTCACCCAGGGGGCGGGAGTTCGTCGAACTGGTGAGTGAACTGGCATCGGAAGTAGGCGTACCGATGCCTGAGAGAAGCTTTAGAAACCAGCAACCAGAAGATAGGCGCTCTAAGTCAGAAAGCAAGGTGATTCTGCATCCCACAGTTACCGGGCAACCTCTTACTAGCGAACAACTGCTCAAAGAAGTTGACATCCTAATTAATCGGGAATTGCCGCGCTCCGAACTAGAGGCGATTATCCCAGAACTAGCCGCCAGAGCGCTCCGCTACCCAGCAGATGTATGGAAACTTTACACAGCCAGAGTCAAAGAGCAAGAGCAGGCTCTGGAACGCAAAGAAGTATCCCACCAATTACCAAATCTCCTAGAATGCCAGAATGCTCGGTTAAACCCGGAAGAATTATTCTGGGGCGACGGCGGGAGATTCGCTCAACTCATGGCACATACAGCAAGAGCAATGCCTACCAGTGTTGAGGCGCTAATCACTACCCTGATTCCGGCGGTTGGTAGTCGCATCGGCACTGCTGCCCGCGTCGTCATTAAGCCGTCAGCCGGATATACCCAGCCAGCGATTTTCTGGAGTTGCGTAGTTGCCCCCACTGGCAGACTCAAGTCTCCAGCCCAACAAGCAATCATTAGTCCATTAAACAAGCTTGAAGCACAAGAATACAAAAAGTGGAAAACTGAATTTGATGAATACCAAATCCAGCTAAAAGCGTATTCTTGCAAACGCAAAAAAGACGATGACATCGAACCACCCACCCCACCACCACCGCGCCAACGCTTTGTAGTGCAAAGTAGTACAACGGAAGCACGGATCAGGATTCATGGTGAAAACCCTCGTGGCTTGCTCAACTACCGTGATGAGTGGTCAGCTTTCGTCAATGGGCGAAACAAATACCGTGGTGGTAAGGGTGATGACTTAGAACAAGACTTAAGTGAGTTTAACGGCGATGCCCTAAGTAAAGATTTAGTCTCTGCCGAAAATTCAGTTTACTTGGAACGCTCTGCCATTAGCCGCACTGGGAACACTCAACCAGAGACACTCAAAAAACTTCAAGCTAAACAGGACTTTGAAGATCATGCAGGAGAATTCAGCCGTTGGCTTTTCTGTCTGGTGGCGGGGCCAGCGGCTTACATCGATTTGTTTGGGCAAGATGACTACGTAGGACAACAGTTCGCCAACGATTTGATGAGGCTGTTTGAACACCTGGGGAGTCTGCCAGAGCAAGATTATTTCCTTGACAATGAAGCTAAGGCAGCATTCCAAGCTTATCAGCACTTCCTCACTGACTCAGCCCTAGCGGAAAATCACCCTGGTTTAAAAGCTACTTACCCCAAGCTGCAAAGTTATCTCGCACGGCTTGCCCTCTGGTTGCACCTGGTTAATGCTGCACTGGCGGGAAATTACAGCCCTAGTCAGTTTATCGATGGTCACACGATGACAGTAGCTAGCCAAATGATTGACTTTTACTTGGCACAAGCCAAGCTGTTGTATGCCCTCAATAGCTCACAACAGGAGTTAGCTGGCAACCTACTCAAGATTAAAGAGTATGTGGACAGATATCCCTTGGGTGTAACAGTTCGCCAAATTAAGGCAGGTATTTACTCACTACGCTCACAACCGAGCAATGAGATTGACCAGGATTGCAAAACCTTGGTTCAATTGTTGGCGATCGCCAGCCATGACAAAAAATATTATCCCATCAATTCCGCACCTGCTGTTGATGTTGTTGATCGATCGTCAACAGCATCAACATCACCCCCAAAACGCTCAAAGGCTGATGATTACGTAACTCAGAAATTGGAAATTCACCAAAGTGTTGATCTTGTTGATGAATTGTTGATGTTTCATCAACACCCTCAACCCCTTACTACACAAGATATACAGCCAATTGTTGATGTTGTTGATGAATTTTTACACAATTCCACAATTACAACAGGTGACACCTCTGTGCCTGAAGCTCTCTGTCGTGAGACCTCTGGGGAGTTGCAAAAAAACGTTGTACAGGATTTTTCCATCAACAACTCATCAACAAATGTGGAAACAACGCAACACCAAGGTTTTGAGGGTGTTGAGGCTTCATCAACACCTCATCAACAAACCATCAACACCTCATCAACAATTGTGAAAACGACGCAACACCCAACTGTTGAGGGTGTTGAGTCCTCATCGACACCTCATCAACAAAACATCAACAACATCAACACTTTGGTGAAGCCTGCTCCTGTAATTAGAGGAGGGTCAAGAGTGCGGGTACATTGTATTAGTACTAAATGTCACCAACAGCTAGGTACGGTGAGCAGCATTTTCCCGGCTTACGGTAAAGTGATGGCAAAAGTAAAAATGGATGATGTATCTCTAAAAATCTTTGAGTGCTTTATCCCTGGTAGTGAATTGATGCGGTTAGAGCTGATTGACTAAAAGCAATCAAACTGCGACTGCTTGAGAACGAAACTGAACAGTTCATAACTCTAGCACCTGCTGAATGCTGCTCCCTTGTTGACTATATGAGGGCATCACACCAAGCAGGCGATGCTTTTCGACTTTACATCACAACCACAAGCGATCGCTGTATTCGGGTGACTACCGAGATACTTGCAAGTGGACAAACAATTTAGCACTCAACAGTGCTAGTCTGTTAACCTACCTTCTTAATTATTTGCAAAAATTCCTCAACAACATCATCTGGATGTTGCTCGCATTTCGAGTGAGTAAAACGTTGAATTATTGGTATTCCATTATGCTGAAAAAGGCGGTCTCGTTCCTGCTCAATCGCTCGGGTTTCTGGTTTGTGAGAAGGGCCATCCACTTCAAGAATACCCAACTTGCCTTCATATAAAACAACAAAATCTGCTTCCATATTCCTTCTGTTACCAGTTTTTCTTGGATCGGTAAGACGGACTACACAGTTGGCAAGGAACGAGACATTAACACGGTCAAGAGCTTTTGCTATTTGAACTTCGGCTTTTGAGCGAAACCGTATCCCCTGCCAAGTATAAATTGGTTTATTGGGATAGAATGGAACTCCTTGATTGTTAACAACCTCATCAGCACAAGAAATAACACCAACATCTTCACCAATTTGAGAAGATTTTGAACTGCCAATTTGAGTTTGTTTATTACTTGGTATTAATACCATTTCTTCTGTCTTAATTAACTGCTCTTCAAGTTGAAACCGGGCATTTTTAATATCTTTGTGGGTGATATTGTTTTTTCGAGCAGCATTAGACAAGGCAATTCTAAAGATTTTTTCTTTGATTTTGATATCTGTCTCCTTTCTTAACTCCAGTCGTGCATGTACCGAGATGTCAACACCAGTAATATCTATTTTTATTACGTCTTTGATAATTCTTTTTTCCTCGTAAGCCCATGCAATTTCATAGCATGTAGTAGGAGCTAAACTAATCTTCTTTTCTTTATATAATTGAGTGCAAATTTGAGCGAAAGAGCCATATTTAATTGACTTCTTTGTATCATTTTTGAAAACATTGTATTTTAAATGCCAGAGTAAATACTCTAGCTGATTATTGCATTTAATTATAGAAGTAATTGTTCTATTGCATTCCAACTCTTCTTTTTCTGACAAATACTTTTCTTTCATAATTCCTCCAGTTACAGGATCAATTTCCATGTAAGACACGAAGCACTGAGTAACTATTTATAGTAATTTGGCTTTTTGATTATCTTGTGCAGACATCACATATGGTTCTCCTTGTGTTCCTTCCTAAGAAACTTATTTAGTAAGGGAGATGCAAATAATAAAATGCCCAGCTGTTGCTTTAGCCGTTCGGGACGAAAGCGCCTAAATACCTCGGCTAAGCCAAAAATATTATTGATACGGCTGGGCATTTTATTACTTGTAAGTACCTAATAGGCTGGCTCGTTTATCGGAAATATTATCATATTAGACGTTTTGTCTGCAAATTGCGGCGACTTGTCCGTAGACGCTTTGTCAGCACTGACTGATGATAGTGTCGTGATCCAATTAAACGATAGCCAAAACATTAAAACTCGGTTTGCTAAAGCTGTGCGACGGCGACGGCGAGAACTAGATTTAACCCAAGAACAGTTAGCTGAAATCAGTAATCTCGATCGCACATATATATCGCTTATAGAACGAGCCGAACGTAGCCCAACACTCGAAAATGTCGAGAAGCTGGCTCACGGCTTGGGATTAAAGATTTGGGAGTTCTTTGCGCGCTATGTAGAGGAGTCATAGGTAGTTGGACGCCAAAGCCAGGAGGTTACCCTCCTGACTCCGGTACAAAACTGTGCAAGCAACGTAAGCCAGTATAGAGAAGCCAGGTCAATCATTGCTCCTGAATTTCTGTAGTCAGCTCAATAGTCTTAAGCGGCGGTGGAGGGGGCAAATTACCTGTAGGCAATGACTGCAAAGCTGATAAAGCAGGAGCCACTTTTTGCTCTGGAGTCCGGCGGTCATAAATTTGGTGTTGCATCTTTTGACTGTGAGCCATCAGTTCTGCCAAAGCTGCCAGCACCCGATCGGAAGTCCCAGATAGTTTAAGATACGTAACAATAGAATCGCGCACCATATGGGGCGTAAACGCCTGTCCCGTTAGACGATATATCCGTTTACGGAAATACTGATATAGAGAGCCGTCTGTTAATGGTTTGCCGTTCAATTGGGTAAACACATAGGGATGATTAGGATTGAAAACCGACCGCCACTTTGAAAGCCATTCCTCCAGAAGAAGATATAGAGACTCTGGAAGTTCTACAACTCGTTTTTGGCCATTTTTACAAAAAGAATTTCCCGTTTTAAAATCCTCCGCCGTATGCTCAACAAACCATTTCCCATCACGATTAATTAAACTTCTACCCACCTCTAGCTCTCGGATAGTTCTAGACCTGTCTGGAAAAGCACTCAAAAGCATACAAATTAAAGCAATTTGATGACTTTGGGCAAGAGTACGGATACTGCGCTTTTTACCCTTTTTGTCTCGCGGAGCGCATTCAGAAATCAAACGCTCAATACAGGCTTTAAAGGTGGGCCAGTCAACCCATTTTTTTGACTCATCAGAGCGGGGTGGTGCAGTATTGACTCGTGCCATAATTTCACACTCAAGTCGTCGTAATTCCTCAATGATGGGAATATCTCGGTATCCCACACGTTTGCTAGCCACTTGCTCGCGAGATTGGTATTTGGATTCCTTGTGATACAAAAATTTGGCTACAGCAACCAATGATTCGACACATTTTAATTCCGTATTAGGTGAAGCTTCACGAGTGTCTCTGAGCCACTGTAAATGTTCATCAATCAAATCAATAACTTCATCAATTGCATCTTCATCTCGGTGTCCATCTCTAGTTAAACCACTAGCAATCACAAGTAGTTTTAAAGTCAACTCCTCAAGAGGAACTCCCTTATATAGATGAACCCATCCTAAGAAGCGTTTACTATTATTAACATGAGCCATCGCACTGCGAGTCCGTAAAGGAGCATCTTGGCGTTTGCGACTACCAACAAGTGTTGTTTGAAAATTCAAAAAATTATTGAGTTCTTGTTGTAAGTCAGCCGAAATTTCGTGAGATTTCAACCCATAAATAAAATTGCTACATCTAGGTGTCATGTTTTTATTAGTGACGCGAACTTTATCACTAACCCTACCTCTTTGGAGGCGGATGGGAGGGCAATATTTGTCTGCATCTGTCTTGGCAGCATTTTTCCACCAAGATTGGGTATGACACCAAACAAGCATCTTGTTTAGATGAAAACGATAATTTCGGGAACTAGCAACATTACCAAGAGAATCAAAAACTTCTTGTTGATAAGAGAGGGCGTTTTTTAATTCAGATATAGGCACTCCCTTCATGAATTCTAATCCCGCTTTTATCTCCTCAGATGTTAGCTTCTTCCTTCTGGGTAAAGGAAAGCCCCACTTAGGTAGGGTATAGCGAATTAATGCAGTGCGAATACCTGCCGTCACATCATGTTGACTGTTATTATCCTGTGATTTCAGAACTTCACAATGACTTTGATAAACATCAAAAAGCGTTTGAGGATTGGAATCAATAATATTCATAAAGCTACCTCCAGTTGAATTAATTTTGATTAATATCAGAATTCATGACATAGAAAACAGACGTAATCTCCCATGTTTGAAATTAGTAAATCAGGGGGATGATTACATTCATGAGGTTGAAGCTAGCGGTAAATCCTTTAATAAAAGTTGGGAAAAACCTCCGCTATTTATGACATTTTACCCTAAATCTCATGGCACAGAATTTACCCTTTTGACTCGGATTTTTTGAACGATTAAAAACTAAAAAAACCAGGAAGAGACTGCCAATGAACCATGTAAAAAGGCTTGGAGCGTCATAAATATTTGTCACAAGTATTTATGACGCTAAAATCCTCAATCAATTTGACATGAATTCGGATAAAGGTTGACTGAAAAAAAAAGCCGGTTATGAACCCCGGCTTAGGTTGATATTTAATTTTTTGGCTTTTTTAGTTTGAATTTCTTATCTAATTATATCTATAGAATAAATTGAGATGTCAAGTCTGATTTCAAAAAAAAGTGTCAGGTATTTGCTAACAAAAAAGATACCAGTAGTTACGAATTTGCTGCCCAAAGTTGAGTCACGGACTCGCTTAGCATCCTCGCTCTTCATAAATTGAACTTTCCCTTCGATACCCCACGATTTATAGTGTTGCCAAGACAGATACCCCAACTCATGTTTGTTCAATTTATTTTTGCTTAACCCCTTAAAGAAAAATGGGCAGGCTTATTCCAAGTACGAGCAACCTGCGGAAGCCGACAGATCAATTCCCTTAGTTTGTCCCTGAGCCAAGTCTGGATTCGAGGGCTGAATATCCCACGAATAACTGACGGAGCCGAGCGTTCAATAATGAAGCCTGCCCATTTTTTCAGGACTAAGCTCTGTTATCACCCAGAGCATTGGTACTGGGCTTATTGCAACCTCCAGAGAACTACAGCGCGATCGCCAATGCCCTAGCAACCGTTACCCAATATATATATAGTTGTGCGCGGAGGCAGAAGCACAAATTTTAGTTCTGGGGAATACCGCCAAGAGCGATCGCCTCTGGCAGTTCTGGGGAAAAGTTGCCCCAATCACGGTAAAATCTACACGCTGATGTAGAAACGGGTGTAGAGATGGCGAAAGTTGAACGAGAATCAATCAACTTCAAACTGCCCAAACCTTTAGCCGAGGCGCTCAGAGCCGCAGCCAAAGAGCGCAACACCACTGCCACTGATTTAGTAATTCAGGGTCTACGTTACGTCCTGGGTGAAGTAGATGGTATGGAAAGTGGTACAGAAACCCGTCTATACCAACTAGAAGCAGAATTAGAGCAGCTGGCTAACGGTATAGAAAGCCGTGTAGATAATGAATTAGGGCAGCACTCAATACGGTTGAGCAGCTTGGAGCAAAAGCTAGAAGCGATGGCAACCAGGCTAGCCCAATTAGAGGGGCAGCGGTACAAAAGTCCAGCCAGAAGACAAGGTTATCCTTACAACAGCCAAGTTCCTCAATCGGTAGAACTTCAGCCATTCCTAGCAGAGAATTTAGCTAAAAGATTGGGAGTTGATACAGCAACCCTGGCGCGTGAGCAAAAAAGCAAGAGTCAATCTGAGTTTGAAAGCTGGAGCCGCAATCGAGATCCAAGTAGTACAGCGTGGCGCTATCAGAATGACGGGCTTTACCATCCCATCAAGTAAACATCACACGAACTAGTTCTGGGGGAAAGTCAGCACGACGGCGATCGCCTGAGTACCCTATTCCTGATAAGCAACCTTTATTAACGCTATCAGCCTTTTGGTGTCAAGTCTTGTTGACCAATTGTAACAATATTGTTATATTACTTTACATAAGTTAATAACTAAGGAAAAAAACTATGTACACCACAGTTAATGAAGACGGTATTCTCAATAACTACGCAACTGAACCCAAGGTTTACTACGCTGAGTACCCGGCAATTTGGGAACAACGTAACTACGTTATACAAGGTGCAATTGCAACTATGTTTGTTACCGCTCTAGTTTTGGTTGCTTTTGCGGTTAGCTAAGAATTTTCGACAATGGTATCTCCCATCGACTATTGGGCTTTTCCCCATCACCTCGGTACTTAACGCCGGGGTTTTTTGTGGGGCTATATTCCCCTGGTTATTTATAGAAGTTATTTATAATTCAGCACTCTGATAGTTACTACAACTAGGGCGCAGGCCATTTCTGAAAACTGTTGCTTGGTTATGACTCATCACTCATCACTCACAACGCCAGAACATCCTTGAATCTTTACCAACTTCCATGCCATAAACCTGTTAACAAGATTATGGCGTGAAAGGACAGCGAGCGCGGACTGAACATCCTGAACGTTTAGCTACAGGAGCATCCAGTTTGGCACTCAAAAGTTTTTTACTATTATCTTGAGTTGATTTCTAGAGCAACTGCACTAGCTTTGTTAGGTGGCTCCTCCATAGCTAAGTACATACCGAGCTATGCTGCAATCAATCGGATCTTCACTTCTCAAAACTTGGTTCATCCAAACTGTACGTTCACGTACACCTAACACGCTTGCAGCAAGTAATAGTGACCAACGATCTGAGGAGCCAAGTTGCTGCCAGTTAGAGCGGTGGTCTTTAACCCAACTTTCATGACCAAAAAGTTTTGCATAATCTGCTTGAAAACGGAGCGGTTTTCCCTCACCCATTATGAAGTCGCGTACCACTTGAGATTTTGAGTAGCCTGGCTTTCGAGTCACAAGCCAACGCAACCACATTGAGCAGAAAGAACTTCTAGTGACTATAGATTGATTACGAATTATTACTTCAAGACGATCGAGATTTCTATTAATAGCATTCTCATTCATTACATGATTGAGGTAGAGGCAGACATCACGAAAGACTGGTATAAAGAACTCGATATTATCGAGAAGGGGAACAATAATTGCTCTGAGCCTTGCGTGCTTTGCACGACGTAAGAGATGTCGGGCAAGCCCAAGATCTAAGTGATCCTTTTGGAGAATGCTTTGTAGCAAGCTATTCAAAAGCGTACTCCGCTCTTCAGCACTTAATTTATTCCATGAAGGTGGGTTTTCAATAAACGCTGTACGAAAAGCAAGGCTTGTCTCGCTAGCTATAGACTGAGCAATATTTGCGTGTATAATATCTCTTTCTTTAGATTCAGGTGAGTCAAGATACTGCTCAACTAGCGTTTCACTGGGTAAAATAAAGGTCTTATCTGATGCCAGAGTTAATCGATGGCTTGTGTAAAGATACCCAACGAGATCCTGTAATAGAGTCTCTAAATCTAATTTCGAGTTGGCAAAAATTCGGAAGTCGTCAACATATCGAACGTACTCAAAACCTCGTTGTTGAATCCATTGATCAACGTCAAGCAATGCTGTTTCTGCAAGAATAATGCTAGGTGCAGGGCCAACAGGGATACCTATTGACACACGCTCATTCAAGTTGAGCATAAACTCCTCTACCGCAGAAGAAATATCGTTGAGACTTGAGTGGCACAGCTCAATCGCAGATTGTAGACGATGAAGATAGATTTGGTTGTAAAATGCAGCGATATCTGTGACTAAAACGTAGTTAAAACTATTTGCTAACTCTAAAGAGCGCAAAGTATATTGTTGAAAACCGTTATGCGCCTCATCAAAGAAATTGCCTTGGCTATCGACATTAAGTTTATAGGAGTAGACGCGATCGCCTAAGTTCTCACGCCGTAACTCAATATCCGGTGCAAGAGTATAAGCTATTGCTGTATAAGCTAGGGAGTCAAACGGATTTGGATCATGTACGATGCGGTAGCCCCCTCGTGCTTTAGGAGCTTGCATCATTAGGGGAGGGTGTCCGAGTTCCTCAATTGGCTTGCTAGATAAGATTTTCTGTATTACATCCCAATCAGCCCAAAGTGCGTTTAAAACTTCTGAAGATGGGAAAAAGTCAGACGTATAAAAGCCTAGTTACATTTCAACCCTACTGTCAACACTTGATAGAAAGGGCGATCCTGCTACTTTAGAAATTCTGCCAGTTTCCTCGGTGATTGAGTTTTTGAAAGAGATATAGTATGCGAATCAAACCTGATTTCTGGCAAGGCGCAGACCGAATTTGTTGGCTGTGTGTCTTAATGGAAGAATTTATTGGTACTGATTCACTGGAGTACGCACCAGTGGTGATGTCAGGCATGATGAGTATCTTAAATGCACCTAGATTGGAGCAAGCTCGTCAAGCCATTTTTAATATGCGGCAAATGTCGTTGACTTATGTTACTAAACACTCAGTAGAACACGCAGTTGCAATTTATAACGACTATCACTATTGTCACAAAACAAAAGGAACCTATGAGATTGATGCCCAGGCGCTTCGCTTCAAAAGAACAGATCCTTTAGAAGACTCATTAATTACGAGGGCGCGACAAATTCTCAGTGCGCCAATGTCATACCAGTTACATTCTGCAACGTTTGCCGACTCTCATCAACCAATGGTGGTTTCTTTAGGTGTAGAGGCAACAGCAGTAAGAGTACCAATCAACCCTATTACTGCCCCTCTAGCTGGCCGTCGCACCCATTCATTTAACCGACAGCCAAAAGGAAAAATCCGCATTTCCCTGAAAGAACTGCGTGCTTTAGCAATAGAGATGGATGAGCGTGAGTCAAATCATCCCGAACGACGACCTGGTAACTGGGAAAAACGTTTTGAACACTTTGACGTGATGATACCGTTCACTGGTAAGGGACTGCGGAAAGAAAATGACACCTTGGAACTAGAAGGTATTAAGCACTTGATTGGCTTGCCAGGGGCTGGTAAAACAACCCTTCTTGTGCTGACAGCTATTTGGCTGGGACAACATGGTTATAAGGCAATGTTTCTGTTTCCCTCTATTGAAGTAGCCAGACAATACATGACTCAATTGGCATTTCATCAGGTCAAGGTAGGAATGCTGGTAGGTCAAAGCGATGAAACTCGCCGTCGCCATGCAGATAACCTTGCTGAAGCAATTGCAGCTTCTGGAGGTAATGGTGGCTTTGGCTACACCTTGGAAGGAGCAGATGTATTTGGCATGAATTGTGTTTTACCAGCTTTTTCAACTGCTGATACTTCAATGTGGGGTTTTGGTTATGCGCCTTGCGAAGAGATTTTGCAAGGAGGTGGCAAAAAAGGACAAATGAAGAAATGCCTTTGTCCTTTGTGGACAATGTGCGGTCGTAACAAAGCACCGCGAGATTTGATAGACGCAGATATCTGGGTTGGTCATGTGCGCTCACTCGATACTCAAGTACCACCTCATGCAATTCGTGAACAAGTGCGATATTTTGAATTGATTGCCCGCACGTTTGATGTAGTTGTGTTCGACGAAGCTGACATGGTGCAATCAGTTTTAGATGCTTACGGGGCAGCAACTTTAAGCATCTCAGGTTCAGATACATCAATTCACCGGGAAATTCTCGAACAAATTCATAACCGCTTTGCTCGCGGTGAGAATCATCGGCTATCAGACCGAGATGTGGAACTCTACAGTCGTGACTTAGCAGAATTTGGTAATCACAATACTTCCCTGATGACAGCTATTCAAAATATGCCTTCATCACGAGTGGGGGAACGTTACGAAAACCAACTACTAACTGTATTGAGGATTATTAGTGATTTATTAGATGGTTTTGAGAAATACTCCAAACGAGATCGCCTTGATGACTTTGAAGCCAAGCTTAGTTTCAGTAAAATTCGAGCGTTAACTGAACTTTGGGAATCAGCGGCTTACCGTGCGTTTTACAACCGCACAGGTCTTGAAGAACTGGAGTGGGCTAAAGCTGATTTGTGCGCTCAAACTTTAGCAACAAATAGTGCAGATTTAGAACAACAGTGGAAGAAGCTGATTCAGCACTTCCGCCGTTACCTAGCTGAGAATTCAATTAAGCAACGCGACAAAATTGTGGAAGAGATTGCCGAATTGTTTCTTCCCCTCTGCTTTTGTGACCGTCCGCCTCCAACCGAAGCAAACGACGTAATTATATTGTTGGTGTCTGTCACTTTCATGATTTTGGGCTACCAGCGCATTGTGCCGGGAACCAGGACAATGGTGGCGGAAGGGCTAATCCGAGAACCAATTGTGGAGTCTACAGCAACGCCAGAACTCCGAAAGATAATTCCAGAAAATATTCTTGGTTCATTTTCTGGTGTGAAATATAGTTTCTCGAAAGCACAGACAACTCGTACTACCGCTCGAAATGTAGAACTTTCTTATATCACTTTCGTTGGTGCCCCACGAATGTTGATGCACCGCTTTCATAAGTTGTTAGAGGCAGATGGAGAACAATCAGGCCCAGCTATCTTAATGACCTCAGCAACATCGTTTCTTGAAGCGAGTCCGGCTTATCACATAAACACTGGCCCGCATTATCTACTCAAACCGCGCCAGTCCGAACATGACCCAGAACGCAGTGTTTACCGCTTCAAATGGATTCCCGACCGTGAACGTGGCGATGAACCCCTGCGATATAGTGGCGCTGGTGAACTTCAGGAACGCAATCTCAAGCGAATGGTGGAGGCACTGGTACGGGGTGGCACTACAAAATCTGAAATTTACAAATCCATCCGTAATTTTGATGTAAAAGACGGTATACACCGTAAAGCAGCCTTAATCGTAAATAGCTACCAGCAAGCTCGTACTATCAAAAAATTTCTTAACGATTATCATCCAGAGGTTGGCAGGCGCACAAAAGCAGTTGTTCGCTCCTTAAAAGAAGGAGAGCTACCGACAGATTTTGTTACAACTGCTCAGTGCGAGGCACTGGGAGATGATGAAACCTGTGATATTTTAATCTTCCCTATACTTGCTATTGGTCGAGGCGTAAACATTGTTTTTACCAAAGGACTGAGAAAACTTGATGCTGCCATTGGCTCCATTTACTTCTTGACTCGTCCTCATCCTTCTACGGATGATATGCAACTTTTATACAGCCTAGCAGGGCGAGCAACGCAAAAATTTAATAGTCAAATTTTTACCCAAGCAGAAGACCTAAGCGCGATCGCTTCTTCCTGGCACCAGTCTCGAAAAAACCTCTGGCGATATGCCAATAGATTGTTACGCGAACCTTTGATGGCTAGTCGTCTTGGTTCCGAGCTGTTTAGACCATTTACAGCTAATCAAATGGTTGCCATTTTGCAAACAATTGGGCGAGGTATGCGGAATGGTTGTCCAGTAGCAGTTTATTTTGTAGATGCAGCTTGGGCTATTCAATCCACAAAGGATAAACCCGACTCTGGGCGAGACAGTATGTTAGTGCAGATGCGAATCATCTTAGAAGAATGCGTAAATCATCCTGACCCCGTAATTCGAGAAATTTATCAGGAACTTTACGGTGCATTTCTGTCACCTCTGCAACGAATTGAAGGTGTGATTTATCCTGAAAATTTGCGTTCAAAAGAAGAGTTAACAGACGAAGATGATTTTGATGAATTTTCCCCATTATTGGAGATGTAATAATGAGTAATAATTTTTATGATTACTTTGATTTAAATGAGGATTTATCCGAACTGGATAAAGAATCCCTGACGTTAGACGAAGATGAAATAGCAGAAATTACTTCACTTTCAGAGACCTTTTATATTCCGCTATCAAGACAACCCAAGCTCCTCGAACGAGTTCCTTTAGCCTTTACTGTACCGGACAATCTCTCTCCAATAATAGTAGAGGGTTTTACCCTTGCTTGGACAAAGAAATCTTTGGTAATTCTTGCACAAATTCAAAAAGGAAATCTTCATGAAGGGCGTTCTAACATTAAGAATCTCCCCTATGCTTCACTGCGAGGACTCCTAGAAGTAGGACTAAAAAATGTAGAACGAATTCAATTAAATTTAGGTCTGAGTAAATACGTATTAAATGCAAAGAATCCCAGTGACCCAGAAGCTTTTGCATACTTAAGTGGTGGTACTGAAGAAGAACTCACAAAGGCTATTAACTCAATTCTCAATGATTGGATAACTAACTTCCTCAAACCTTTTGCTAATAAACAAGATATATTACCAGAAATTATTGGGCGATTGGAAGATCTTTTTGAAGAAGGGGAGTTGCTGACAATTTCTCCGTTTAAATCTCATACTTTACCTTGGGATTGGTCAAAAGAGACAGGTACAACTCAGCCTAAAGATAAACATGCTTATCGGATGTTAGCAGACTTTGTATCTCGTCAAATTGCTGGGCATGAAATTTTTCAAGGGCTAGGTTCAATAAAACGCATTATTTCTAGTAGTGGAATGTTTACCTCTGGTGTGGCAGAACTGATTACCAATCCCATCAGGGAAAAATTCAGCTTAGTGCTACGGCTGGAAGTTGTGACTTATCCCTCTTTACATCAACCTTTGCTGAAAATTGATGTTTCCAAACGTCGGTGGCTCACTCAGTTAAAACCTCCTAGCTTAGATCGCAATGCAATTAGTGGTTTTATCTTTTCTCAAAAATATCCTGACCGTGCATTTAGTTTCAAAGTTATCTGTCAACAGGATGAAAATCAAAACTGGTGTTGGGTCACAGATAAAGATTTTGAAGCCTTACGCCGCGAATTGAATTTATTAATGCAGCCGTTTGATGGACAACAAATTGCGTTGGGCAGAGCCTCGACCGACCAATGCCAAGTATTGCTGACTTACCGCGATGGACTTCAAGATAATCCTGAAAAAGACGAAGACAGTTTAGAAGAAGAGGAGATTGAAAAGGGTGTACCAGAGATTGATAAGTTAGAAGCTTTTGAGGCACTAGCGAAAATTCTTAAACCATCAAAACTCAAACCGTTTAATAGTTACTCGCCTGTCAAGTCTAGACACAATCTAGATAAGAAAGCATCACGCATGATTAATTTACCTACATTGCTTGGTGCTGCTCTGGAAGCTCTTGAAACAAATCAAGACTCAAATTCTAACTTTCAATTTACTCCGAAATATCTTGATAAACTAGACGATAATCAACTCAATAGCTCCCTAAGGAAATACTTTGGCATTAGTTTAGAAGCAATTGATAATGGAAGAAAATCTCTTAAATTTATCAAAACAAAATTACCAGATCAGACGCAAGACCTTCAAGCTATTATTCAGGCAAACCAGGCTGCTATGCGACGGCTGTATCCCAACGAGCGTCTATCACTAATCATTTTTTATGAAGATGGGTTAGACACGGAAGTAAACCTATTAAAGGCAATTATTCCCATTCTGTGGGGAGAAACCCTCGAAGTTCTGTTTAACCGCTTACCAGCCAATACTCATGGCCCGCGAGAATTACTGCCAGGTAACAAATTGAAAGCTAAAGAACGGTCGCGCCATCGGGTTGAGGCATGGGATTCAATAACGCAACAAATTAAAAACCGAAGACAGCGAACTTTCTGCTTGATACTAGCACCAAAATTTTACCCAGATCCTAGTGGTCAGAAAGTTGCTAAACCGGACGATAAAGTTAACAAACCTTCAACCCGCCAAGCATTGGCTGCAAGGGCTGGAGCCTGCGTGCAGTTTCTTGAGCCAATGGCAAAGACATTCTCCACTAGGCGTTTCAAACTCGGAAATTTTTTTCATAGATTACAAGCTGCTTTGAAAGATTTGCTTTCTGCTCATTCTGGTCGTATTGATGATTTGCAACATAAGGTTGACAAGTATCTGGAGGATATTCCACCAGAAGCCAGACCAAAAGAAATCTTGGCGATTACAATTGTCCGGAAACAAAGGGGTCGCGCTCGTGGACTGATTGAGAATACATTTTTAGCTGTAGCAATGCGCCTTAAGGTAGATACAGGCAAATGCGACCTTTGCTGTGCTTACGAGAAAGCAAATCGTTTAGAAATTAGTCCTTGGAAAGACTTTCCTGATGCAATCTCATTTATTGCCCAACTTTCTCCAATCAAACTGGCATCGGAAGTTAGGGAGCGAAGGACTCGATTTATGGAATTTGTTAAACAGATTATTTCCAATTCTGTGGAAGAAGAGGCGCAGCCATTGGTAATAATTGACTCTTCTAACTGTGTCCAACTCTGGCCTTGGCTTGCTGATATCAGGATGGATGCAAATGAAATTGATCTTGGGCAGCAATATCAGTGGATGCAGCAGGAGTGGCAGGGCGCACGCATAGTTCGGATTCGACAAGACCTTGCGCCTGGAATTATCGATAAAAAAGTCAGACAGTTAGTTGAAACCTCGCTGGAAGATACACGCTCTATCAAAGAATTAAAGAAATTGTCCCCTAGCCTAGAAATTCCTTCAGCGTCTAGTTCTAAAGGATTGTTCCGACTGACCGCAACAAAAACAAACCAAACTGGGTGTGTTGCTTATCTGTCTGTGGGAAATAAAATGCTTCATCAGTACTCACGCGGGCAAAGTTGCTATGCCAAGACGCTAATAAACACACCTGCTGAAAAAGCTGATGGTTCCAAAGAAAAAGTTTATAACAATGCTGGGTTGATAATTCAGCAAGTTGCCACAAGAAGTCCGTTTTTTGGGCAGTGGCCCACTCCAAACCCCCTTGAGATTGTTGTCACCTTGCGGCAAGCGGAGGATAATCCAGATAGTCTAGCTTTGCTTGTAGAATCACTACGTTATAGTTTCGGTCACTATAGGGATTGGACTATTTTACCCGCTCCCCTGTTTTTTGAGCGTGTAGTGCGCGACTATATTAGCGAGTTTGCACTTGAAGATGAAGAGACTCAAGGGGAGTCAGACTCGTAGAAAAAACTGAGCAAAGTTCTTATAGGTATGAGAACAAGCGACCAGTAGGTACAGATCTTAAAGAACTGTTATGTTACCAATGCTACTTGTAATTAGTACCTTTGTATTAAACTGGATGGTAAATTAATTAAGGTCTAATTGCGTATCCGCCGAGATACCTGCAAATTGGGACACCTTGTAAAGTTTTATAAAGTTAATTGTCAAAAAGCTTGATTTCCCGTCGTTTCAGCCTCAAGCTCAACTTGACTATTCAAATGAAAACATTCCCTAAAAAGGTCATAAATGGGCAAGTGTAAACTGTGATTTTACCCCCCGCATGACCAAATTTTGAACCATAGCGTGACCAAAATCTGACAAGAACCACATTATGATTCAAAGGACAGTCTCCTACAACAATTAGAAACATTGTTAACAGATTGACGAGATATTTCCTTTCATTAACAGTTAGGACTATTCTTAATCCTCTAACTCCGTCTGAATATCTTCCCAGTGAGCATTAAAGATATAACTGTCAGCAATCCTGCGTAACATTGCCGCTGTTCTAGGATGAGTGTCCCTTACTGTAATTGCATAATTGCGATAGGTTTCAGCCAATTCTCGTTCTTGAACTCCACCTTTGCCCATTGATTTCCACCACATTCCCCGCTTGTTAAAAACACCAGTTGTTATCCCCTGTTCCATGTGTTTACTTGCAACTTCTTCAATAATTTCTCGCACTGCGATATCTGGCCATATACCGTCTGATGATTTCGGTGCATATGCTAAAACATGACCAATCTTTACATCTGCGATTTTACCTCTTCCACTTTCTTGACTAGCTGTTCGTGCCCGCAATACCCAATTTCTTAATTGTTCTATATCAACAGTCCCATCTTCCTTCAGTCCAGGTACTTGATGCCATGATTTAAGTAACTTAGACCCCAAGTTAGCACGGTTTAAAGTAGCTTGATCAATTTCCACTGATTCATCTCTATCATCTTCTGACTGATACACAAACTTTAGAATTTGTACAAAAAATAGAGGATCTTTGCAAAGTTCTTGGTAAAGAAGTTTAGGTTGCCGTTGGGAATGAACTAGTAGCGGTAAGTATATCCACTCCAAAAAGGCAAGTTTGTTATATTCGATGTTGTCTAGTATTTCTAGAATATCAAAAACTTTTCCGATGCGATAGCTAATATAACTCGTATTGAATTGTGGTTGTTCCTTATAGGGATCAACTGACGCGGCTTTTTCAAGGATGTCTACTAATAGGGTTGATGGGAGGAATTTATTTTTATCATTTTGGTATAAATTAACTAGGTTGAGTGCTGCATAGGGGCGATTAAATTCTAACAACTTAATGATTGCAGCCCCTTGTTCATTTTCTTTAACCCAACCCGCAGGAATAGTCTGCCAATATATATTTGTTAATTTCTCACCAAAACTTATTAACAAATCCCAACTACGTTTCTCAAACGGCAACGCATAGAAAACATTAATCACTTTATGTTCAGTCCAATGGTTATTTTTGGCACAAGAAAGGATATTTGCTACCCAATCCCATCCACAATTTTCCAGACGACTACGTATAAATCCTATTGCTAGAACATTAAGTTTCTCTTTCTCATTTCCAATAGTTTCGCTAATAAAGCTTATTTCAGCTTCTCCACTAATTGTTTCTATGCTTGCAATTGCTGCACCAAGTAAAACTGGCTCTTTTACAACCTCTGCCATTTCTAAAACAGCACTTATATCAGCTTGAAAGTAAATTTTTCTCGCTGCTGACGTTTGAGCCTCTTTAATTTTTTTACTTCTTGTCTCCCAATCGTTATAAATATGTTCTTTATGAAGACGATATAGGAAGTTAGGGTTAAAGGAGAATAACCAAGCATAACGATATATTATATCCTTTGGTTCAAACCTTCGGTGTAACAAGTAAAATTTATCAATGGCATCCGCAGATAATGCCGATTCCGCATCAGAAAATTCTTTGTGTGCTTGAATTATTTCTCTAATAATTTCACAGATTTTTACTAAATCTTCTTTTTTAATATTGATAATGTCAACTGCAAGTAGATGATTAACGCTTTTATCTTGTAATTGAGGTGGAAGAAACTCTATTTTTTTGATAACAGCACATATTTTTTCACTGTCACTCCCCATATTAGAAAGGACTCGCTCCACGAGAGCATCTATATTATTCCAGTATTCAGTACATGTAACTTTTGGAGTAGAGTCGGCATTCCAATCTCGCCAACGAGGTTGGTAAATTGGATCAGAAGTCTCCCCACAAATTTGTGGAAGCAGGTTACACAAAAGCTGCCAACCAATATCTGGTTCACGGGCGATCAGTGTATCAATAACTCGTAAGCGTTGAGTCGAATTAGCTGATGTTTGCGGGTTCCAGCATAGAAAAATCTCACACAAGCTAGAAAATGGACGGTTTATAATTTTTCCACCAGGATCAAGCCTGGAAAGTTTCCCAAGAATCAGCGTAACTTGTGAGAGATATTGGGCTTCCCAAACAAGCACTTCCAAAGCCCAAAGCAACCCTGTGTGAGGGCTACCACCAAAAGATTCCTCTTGTAAAAATAATTGCACTAAAGTAGGATTATCTTCTACCAGCCGATTGTCAACAGCTTCCAAAAATGCTTCTGGTGCAGCTTCTGCTAGAGTGGGTAAAAAATATGCAAGTGATGCCCAAATTCGCCAGTCAACATTGGAATTTAACAAAGAATGTATAATTCCAGTGACTCTTTCCTGAGCAGATATTATATCTTGGGTTTCCGACGGTAGCCCCCGTGTTGCTAAAATTGCTAAAGTTTCTGCTAGTCCTTCTCTGAGAAAGTCTGAGTTTGCCAACTCCTTACCATATATGCTGGCTGCATACCGTTGACCTAAGGGTAACTCAAATCGTGGGTCAAGGCTTCCTAAAATCGAGAGTGTAACGCTTGTAAATGCTTCCAGATCGTCACGGATAATAAAGCGTGATAAAAGATGCCATGAATCTTCGCGAGAAATTAACTGCCAAACACTTCCTATTTGTCGAACAGGAGGGTCAGAACTATTTAGCCAACGTGATATCTCTGCTACAACTTCTTCATAGGGTTTGCGAGCTAGTTTAGCTATAACTTCTCTGTCCCCCTGTTTTGTGTCATCCCATGCTCCAGCCAGTAAAATTGGAATAAGAGAACGGGCATTTTCTGGTTTTGCCCAATCGGGAGTATGTATTTCGGGTGCAACTGCAATTAGTCGCCGTAAAACGTTGAGATTTCGCTTGGAATTTTTAATTAAGTTATAGGCTCGTTCTTCTGATAGCCCCATATCTACCAAAGCCTGTCTAAAGGCTGTTTTATCGGGGCGCAACAGCTTTAATCCATCTTCAGGGAGTTTAATTTCTCTACCAATGGGGATAAGAATATGATGCTCTCTTGGCAAAAATTTTGGTTGCTCAAATGTTGGTATTAAGATTAGTGATTCTTGGGTGCTAGCAAAATACCGCCATGAAGGTTCACTTTGAACAATAATGCACCGAGATAAATACTCTACATTTTGTGCTTCTGGCATTTGATGAATAACCGCACCCAAAATTGCAATTACTTCTTCACGAGTATCTGCTTGGATAGTAAGCTTTGATGGTTCTGCTTGCAACCAATTATGAACTCTTTCAACTTCTTTCTCTCTGCCCGCAAGATGTAATTGTGTATTCATTGGTGGTGAAGTAGAGTTTTTCCACTCATACCAGAAGCTACCAATATCCTGAGCTTCTTGTAGCCACTTTCTCATTAACCAAGCTAACCTAGCATGAACAGCAGGGGCTTGTTCTAACCACTGTTCTAAGTCATCAGCATCATAAGCTTTTACATCAGCCCATATCCCCTCACTTTTCTTGTCTCTCTCCCACTCATTCTTATTAACCCATCGTCGGGGAGTAACAAAAACAAAGGTGGTTTCAGCAGTAACCACTCCTAGAGGATTCTTAACACGTTTAGTATAATCACCATCTGCTTTTCCCTTAAAATCTTTGTTAACTCCAAGTTCCCAAACTGAATAGCCATCAGGAACAAAACTGTTGCCTTTAGGTGCGTCTACAATACCGTCCCATCCCGGCATTTGAATACTCTCACCCGATGGAAAATCAACACGTCTGGGGCGAGGGTGCTGGACTGTAGCATGAATTAGTAAGCGTAATACTTGAGGAAGTCGTGCGCGAGCATCTAATCTATCTGCCCATCTAACTAGATCTGTTGCATCAACCCACTTTAATGGAACCATACTTAATTTTTTACTGATAAAAACAAAATAAATTACTTATTAATTCCCGTTGTGTACAGCCCAATGCAAATAATGATTTGGATTTTGAAACTGAAAAAGAACATAATAGAGGAAACTGAAGGAGTGGGCTAAGAGTGTAACACCACCCCTCCAATAGACCAAAACTAATACCATTACCGAGTTGCGTTCAGTTTCCACACTGGACGCAATTTAGTATTAGTCTTCTTTACGAACACCTTTAAAAGGTTCTCCGTTTTCCTTCACGTTCATAAACCGTCCGGTTTCAGCATTACGCTTTACCCATTGTTCGGTCACAGGGTTGTAAGTTTGGCTGCGGTTGTCCACAGCACCACGGCGATAACCGTTACCTGTATTCTTTGCCATATCTTTATCACCTCCTTAAGAAGGATGTAAAAGTGTTTTGACATTTTCTATTATAATTAGAGAAAATCTGATCAACAACTTTGACACTCCTAGCGATCGCAGGAAAAAATCAGCCATGAAAGAGATCATTGCTGCGAACCTGATCCGCTACCGTAAAAGTCTAGGCTTGTCTCAAGAGCAACTTGCAGAACAAGCTGGAGTAACTCGCCAGAGCATCAATAACTACGAGAACGCCAAAACTTTACCAGACAGCAAAATCCTTTCTGCTCTGGCGAGTGCTTTGGCCATTACACTCGATGACTTGCTACGCTCACAAGGTGAAGGACTACCCAACTTTCGGTTCCGCGCTCATGTTTCCTTTGACAAAAATGCCCAGTTTGCAGCCCAAGTGCTACGAATGCTGCAAACTTATAACGCCCTAGAACAAGCTGTTGGCTTACCAAGCTACACCCCAGAAAGTACACCTTGTCATCAAGTAGAAAGCAACGAAAAGCACATTCAAACAATAGCTGCTTTGTTTCGCCATCGCCTGGGCTTGGGAGATGCTCCTATTGCCAACCTGTTTCAGTCTGTAGAAGAAATCGGGTTAAAAGTTTTACGCCAGCCCATTCCCATCAAAGGTTTCTTTGGTCTGAGTGCTTGTAGTGATATAGAAGGTGCTTTTGTTTTGGTAAATACCTATAACATCACTATTGAACGCCAATTATTTACTCTTGCACATGAAATTGGACACTTAATCTTTCACCGTGTAGAGTACCAAGACACTCTAATTGAAGAAGGAACCAAAGAGGAAGAAAAAGCACGAGAAAAGGTGGCTGATTACTTTGCCAGTCACCTACTTGTTCCCCAAGCAGAATTTGAGCGGATGTACACACTTACCCAAGATATTGTCAAACTCAAACGGCATTTTCGGGTGAGTTACTTAGTTATCTTGAATCGTTTAGCAGAAATGGGAACCATTGATTTTGCTAAAGAGAAAGCCAAAATATGTGCAATTTATAAAAAGCAACATGATGGGGCATCTTTGCAAAACTCGATGGAATTACCACCAGCACTGGTTGCGGAGGATTATCCAGAAAATGAACGTTATGAATTTCTAATTTGGCAGTCCTTAAAATTGGGCAAGATTTCAGAAATGAAAGCAGCAGAACTTCTCAACTTAACTGTTGAAAAACTGCGGGTGCGTCGTCAAGAAAATGAGGTTTATGCAGTCGCTTAACGGAACAATTCTTGACGCAACAGCACTCATTGATTTTCGCTGGCTGAACGAGTGGGGGTGGCTACAACAGCACTATAGCCCGTTGTACATTGCCCAGGAAGTCTTAGACTCAGATCAACTAGAACCCCCAACTCGCCAAGCTGCTAACCAATACTTAACACCTCTGGCTCTTTCGACAGAAGAGATGTTTGCCAGTTTTCTAGAATTTAGCGTTAGAGAACCACTTTTGAGTGTTGCAGATCGATCTACAATTGCCATTGCCCGTCATCAATTGCTGATTTGTGCTAGTGATGATGGGCTAGTTGTTGAAACCTGCAAGGCATACAGTGTTGCTTACATCAGAACACTGCGATTATTAGCTGAGATGGTAGAGACAGGACACAAAACAGTGATAGAGGTGACGACAATGGCTGATACCTTAATCAACGAGCGGGGTAAACACATTTCGTCCAAAGTTTTGACAGATTGGACAACAAGTTTACAGAAGTATGGCACGAGCTAAAAAATAAAATGTGATTAAATTAAGTACTTTAGATGTTATCGTCTTCTTTTGGTCAAGATGCTAGGAGGAGCGCCGTATAGCAATTCGCCATTCTCGACTACATATTTTAAGGGAATTTTTGGGTTGTTAATGTCCTTCTGTCCATCGGTGTGCCACTTAGTTTCCCAAAGAGTATAAAACGGTTCTAAGTTTGCTGGTTTGAGACGATAAATTGTTTGTATTTCAATATTTTTATAAATGGCAAAAATCCAATCAACCTGGCGATATTTGTTAATGATAATAGGGTTCATGTGGTGGTGGGTTGAAAACCCTTTTGTGAGTTCAATATTGATTGATTTTAATTCGTATTCATTTCCATCCAGATCGATGGCATCGTTTCCCTCTCGCCCCGGAAGGACGGTCAAACCAAGTATCAGCAGAACTTGCAGTAGTTTGCCACCATTATCCTGAAAAATGTCGTTAATACCGTGCTTCGATGCTAATTGTTGGTACTGCTGTATAGCAGGAAACAGTATCTCCAGTGTTTCTAGATCGGGATGTGGTTTTAGCACTCCTTGTCCCTCCCTAGCAAATTCACTGCTTTTAAACCTAACGCTGTAGCGATCCGTTCAATGTTATCTATTGATATGTTCCTTTCACCTCGAACCACTAAGCCAATACAAGTGCGGCGCAGCCCAGCCAGTTCTGCCAGCCTCTCCTGTGAGATGCAACCAGCCTGCCGTGCTTTATGTGCATTATCCGCAAATAACTTCCTCATTTTAGTAATTGTTTTTTCTTCGGTTATATACCGGAATTGTTCTATTGACTACTTAACCTCTACAGATTATAAGTATCATTTGTGATGAACCCAAACGTGTACTTACAAGACATAAAACCTGCTTATTTCACTCGCAAAGGAGCTGCTTACTGTGGCGATTCCCGTGAACTCTTGCAAAAATTACCAGATAGTAGTGTTAACCTAGTTGTCACTAGCCCACCCTTTGCCCTTCAGCGTAAAAAAGAATACGGCAACAAAGAACAACACGAATATGTGGACTGGCTCAGCGAGTTTGCCGCACTCGTTTACAAAAAACTACGTGACGATGGTAGTTTTGTAGTGGATTTGGGTGGAGCTTATGAAAAAGGGGTTCCTGTCCGCAGCCTGTATAACTATCGAGTGCCTATACGCTTTTGCGATGACATTGGTTTTTTCTTAGCTGAAGACTTTTATTGGTACAACCCGTCTAAACTACCCAGCCCTATTGAGTGGGTTAACAAACGCAAACTGCGGGCTAAAGATTCGGTGAATACCGTGTGGTGGTTCAGTAAGACGGAGTTTCCCAAAGCTGATGTGACCAAAGTCCTTGCACCCTACAGCGATCGCATGAAGAAATTGCTGGAAGCTCCAGACAAGTTTTACAAACCAAAAGTACGTCCTTCCGGTCATGACATTGGTACAGCCTTTGCCAAGGATAACGGCGGAGCCATTCCGTCTAATCTGTTGCAAATTTCTAACACCGAATCTAACGGTCAATATTTAGACGGTTGTAAAGCGGTTTCGGTTAAGCAGCACCCCGCCAGGTTTCCTGCTAAACTTCCTGAATTTTTTATCCGTTTCCTAACAGATCCAGGTGATTTAGTAGTGGATATTTTCGCTGGTTCTAACACCACCGGTCAGGTTGCAGAAGCTGAAAATCGTCTGTGGTTGGCTTTTGAAGAACAACCAGAATATCTTGCAGCTTCTGCATTCCGATTCCTAACCAAAGAAAATACTATTGATGAGATGCAGGAAATTTATAATCTCATCTGTGCAGGAGAATCAATTGATTTGAACAATTATCAAAAGCAAACTATTCTCAGTTTTGATTAACTCTTAATTTTTGTGATATTTAAACTTGCATACTAAGCATAAATTAACGTAGTTAGCCATTATTCAGAATAATAGATTTTAGCTCATCAATAGTATAAGCTGGCTTTTTTCTATGAAGCATTGCGTGACAATTGGGACATACTGGACGCAAATCTTTTATTGGATCAAGCTCATACTCTTTACCAATTTCTGATAATGGCTTTAAATGATGAACGTGGATATAACCTTCACCAATGACTCCGTATACCCTCTCAAAACTAAATTCACAAACCTGACATATTACACCATAGTGTTTTATACAAAATTGTCGGGCATCGGGATTACGTTCATAAATGTTGACTGTAATCTGCTTAGTCGAGCCTTCAATGTATGTTTGAATTTCTGTTACTTCCTCTGGTAACCTAATTGGATTAACTTCATCTTCATCAATAAACTTCCAGATAATTTTAACGGGTGAAGTTTCTTCAAAAGATTTCGCTTGTCCTAAACCTACATATGTGAAAGCTTCTGTATTCCTTGACCTGATAAATATATATTTTTTGACTTTTGGGTTAATTAAATTTTGAATTTCAGGCTGGTATATTTTCGTATCATTTTTGGCAAACCAGATTAAATTATCTCCTATGAAGTGATTATTATAGTCGTGGCCTGTTCTACCAGGAATACCCATATTACAAAAAATAAAGTAATCTCCTTTATGTCCTGTATAGCCTGTGTACCAATTACCACCTTTTGGTTCTTCTATAAGCCCAATAATACGAAATATATCTTTTCTTGTATAGCTTTTACCACAGGTAAACTCATAGCTCATATTTTGTTACTGGAAATGGAGAAATTACTTTAAAATGCTTTACTTAGTCTTCCCTGCTAGCTATTTCCTTTAACTTCAAGAATTGTCTTTCTAGATGCGGTCAAACTCCACCTATTTTTTAAATCAATTCTGATATCGAGTCACTCATCTGCTTTTGCAAACGTTGGCGGTTATCATCATATTTCAACACCGTCTGCACTTGGGCGTGTCTGCTGAAACGTTGAGTAGCCCGGTAGTTACCATTATTGAGATCCAAAACTGTAGTAATCGCACTGTGGCGGATGCGATGGGGTGACATCTTCTTAGTAATTCCGGCTTGCTTGCATAGCCCATCGACCAATCGCCTGATTGCCTCCCCGGTTAATCTCGCGCCATTCTTGTGATATGCCAGCACCGTAAAAAGCGGGTCATCGCCACGTTTTTTCTTAGAAGCTTTAATCCAACCGGCGATCGCCAATGCAGTTTTGTCCGATAGGTCAAGCACTTCCTTTTGGCTACCCTTGCCTTTCCCCAGAATAGAGAGCGTTTTCTCCTTCGGGTTAAAGTCATGCACATTTAAATTGACTATCTCATTACGGCGCAAGCCATTATCCCAAAGTAACCGCAGAATCGCATAGTCACGCTTGCCCTTTTTGGTGTTCTGGTCAACCAGTGCTATAACTTGGGCATAGTCAGTAGCGGCAATACCTGTAGTGTCCCGGTAGGTTTCGACCCTTTCACCTTTGACATCATCTAAAGAAAAATTGCAGACCCCCAGCCGTCGCCCCATCTCTACCATTGACTTGATAGCACTGAGACGACGGTTCACCGTAGCTTCAGCCAGTTTTTTCTTGATGAGGTGTGCTTTGTACTTGAGAACCACAGCAACGGCGTGACGCTGTTCCAGGTGAAGGAACTCTAACACTAAATCCCGGCTGGGTTCTTTCTTGGCAACGAACAGAAAAAAATCTTTCAGGTCTTTTTGGTATTCGCGTTTAGTATTTAGAGATCGCTTATCCCCAATCAACTGCCCAATTACATCAGGGTCATTTTCTAGCGAGAAATCCTCACCGATCGCTAAGGCGAGTGAGTTTTCGAGAACGCTGAGATTTTCCGGATGGATCGATGTCATAGCGCAGCAGAGATTGGGAAGTGGAATACTCAAGCTATATCTTAGTTGTTAAAGGCGTGATTTTTACTCTAAGTGGTGCGAAAAGATATATTGTCGCACTATGTCCTGACACAGGTGAGGGAGGAGTTTGAAAAGTATTTGTCAGATAATTGACAATTGAAGAGGGTGATAGGGAGAAATTTTCTTCGATAAAAGTGTAAGGATTGACGAGGAAGTACGTGATCTGACGGTCAAAGAGCAGAGAGGTGACAGTAACGAACACCATCATCCATCTTTTGGGGTTAGGGTGTTCCAGGGTGTGTTGAGCAGAGGTAGGGATGACAATAGTTGATAGCAATACTGCTATCAAAATCGTCTGTACTTGCTTCTATACCCCTGGTTGATAAATCATTGCTATCAGTGAGTGATATCAATTTTGAGCAGCTGGCTCTGGCGACAGCTACCCTTGTTTTGGGCTTACTCAAGCCCATGTTTTTGCTTTGATCAAGCTATGAGATGACATTTATTCGTCTTCTGAAGAATCTTCATCCACCATCAAAACATAATCTCCCATCTGCGCTGCTAGGTGAAGAACAATTGGACGAGCTAAGGTGTCTTTGTATTGCAATGCCATCCGACGCAATTCATGCGTCAATACTGCCCAATGCCAAGGTTCATCTTTTGGTTGTATGCAAGCCACTACTAACTCAAGTATTGCAGGGTTTGACCAGTGGAGTTGAGGTTTATCCAATTTACTGAAATCTCGTTTTTCCTTTGGCATTGTATTAGACTTTTGCCCAATACTAAGAAATATACGTTCATTGCTGTTCGTATTAAATAGTCCCTCTGTCGCTACACTTATTTGTTCAAGTTCCAGCAAATTATCAAACAACTTCACCTTCTGTTTCTCTTGATCATGCAGAGCATACCATTCTGGAGTTTCTCCATCTTGGCGTACCCGAACTACGCGAAGTTTTGGCATCAGTTGAGGAGATTCAGTGCCAAAAACTATCCCTTCCTGAGATATTTGTGTATCTTGTAGCCATGTCCAATACCGTCGGATATTTTGAGCATCACAGAGGAGTAATGTATCTTTACCTCTTAACTCTTTGCTTTGCAGCATTCGTTTGATAAATCCTTTGATCTCCTTTTTTAACTCGTTGTTGTCTCCTGTAATAGATGTTCCTTTTGAGTTTATCTTTCTTAAAGCTTCATCGTAGGGTATCCAATCAGATAGACCATTAAAAGTAGCTTCTATTGTTTGAGAGTCAGAACGCATTTTCACCATAACTGGGATGAGTTGTTGTTTCCCATGCGCGCTGGTTTTAGAAGTGCGATTAACCAAAAATAAACCAACATAAGTAAGAGGTTCAGGAAGAATTGCTGATGGGATAACTATGCGAGGCGGAGCTATTTGTACTCCCAACGACCGCAGTAGGTCTAAAAAAGAAGTTATCGCTTTCTGCGGCAGTTCTTCTTGTAATTCGTTAATTTCATTCTGCTCTCGCCTGTTTAACTCTCTTCCTTTATCTTTTGCTGCCTTTTCATATTCCTTTCTTAATTCCTCATGTTCAGGGACAAGAAACTTAGATACCCTGTCAATTTTCTCTTGAGCAAAGCCTAAACGAATAGCTGCTTGGGGGTCTGTCCATTCAGGTTTCCAATGGTTTTCGCCATAAAGTTCAACTAATACCCCTACTTTCCCTGTGACAGGTTGCATTTGATTAACAGTTTTTGCTACTTCAGCTTTTCTACTCTTAATAGCTTCTTCTCGTTGTTTGGAATTTGGTTTTTTTGTTTTATCTGTAGATAAAGCTAAACGTTCTGCTAATTTACCTATTTCTTGCGTGCGTATAGTTATAGTCAAATCTATATCTGGGAAATTATGAATACCCGTTGTCGCTGTCTTCAACCCCAGGCAATACCATATTGCTTTTATAAGTGCATCCCGTGTTGACTCATTAATATACCAAATTTCGATGGTTAGCTCTTTGCCAATACAGTTACGTATAGCTTCACAAAGTCTTTTACTCTCTGAGCGGAGTTTTTCTGTAAATTCTTCTAATAAATTATCGTATCTAATTTTAAATTCTTCATCTGTTTCATCTTCTTTTTTATGAAAAGTATTTCTCTCTGATTCCTGTTTTATTAAAAGCTTTTCGTACCTATTATATTTACTTTTAAGTTTATCTCTCTCTAATTCTTGTTTTTTTAAAAATTTATCGTACCTATCTTTAAATTGCTCCTCTGATTCCGCTTTTTTTCTTTTTGGGATACCCATAGTCCAAGATGTACCATCAGGCTTGGGTAAATCAAATATTTGAGCAGATTGCTTAGTATTTATTTGATAATTAAACCGCTCATCTTCTATTAGTTCCCAATCATCTTTTAACAACAATGCTATTTGTTCAGCTAATTGACGACGGTTGGTTGGTGGCAATCCTTTACCTACTTTATGACCTGGAATTATCCCATCTTTGTAAGTAACACAAATGTTAGGAATATTTGAGAAATTAAGTGCTTGTGTGGGATTAGCTAAAATTTGCTCTGGGGTATATGGAAGCGGGTTGAATTGAGCTAATAACCCAGCTAAGTTATTATTCCACTTAGGCTCTCCTTTCCATACCAGTGGAGCGACTTGAAAGTATTCGGTATAACCGTAAGGATTTAATCCCTCACCCCATTGAAGCTTGGTACGAATATACACAGAACTAGCTTGCCCTGGTAGCAAACCAGTATCATTTCTACTGCACCACCGCCGGATACTCATATCACATTGCAGTTGAGGATATGGCTGGAATGGAACCGTTTGTACTTTCAAAGTCAGAACTATTGAGTAATAGTAAGTATGTTTGTTTTCTGTGTACGATAGCGGAGGCCAAGATATCAACTCTGCTCCTGCTCCTTCTATTGGCGCACAGCGATAGAACTGAATTGTTTCATCACTTAATTTGAACTTTAAGTTTGGGTCACTCAGTTGCGTTGCTAGAATATCAGGCAATAGGATAAATCCATCTGCATTTTCAGTAATATTGGCGGTTCCATTAGCATATTTTTTCCATAATTCCGTTTCTAGAGTCACCATTTCCCACTTGAAATTGTTAGGGTTCGACAGTTGCTGCATTACAGCTTGTCGTTGGTCAAAGGTTATCCCTTTCTTGCGCTTGTTTGGGTGTTCATCTGGAAACTCAGTATCTAGCCAATGAGAGAAAATTACTGATAATTTATCTATTGGAATTTCAACTGGACTATATAACCAATTTTTATCCCAAATTTTACCAATGTAAATTAAACCAGGGATACTTGCCCGTAGAGCTTCATTGAGTGATGTGATGGGAATACCAACTTTATCTTTAGGGCGGCTATCTCTCTCGGCTACAAGATTTTTTAATGAGTCTTTAACTGTTTCTGGAAACTTCAGTGCATAAAAATTTTTAGCGGGTAAGTTGTGTTTGAGGCGGAAAGCACACAGGCGGATTTTGTTGTATTTAGGTGATGACATAAATCAAATTATTTGTAAATTTGTGAAATGTTTACGGAAGAACATCAGAAAAGATTTTTAGTTTTGGCGATCGCTTCATAAAATGGGCGATAAAGAGCTTGAACTATCTGCCTATCCCGTTGGGTAATCTGAAAATCATCCTCCTCAAAATAAGGTTGTAGCAAATCTCGGATGCCAATAAGGATACTTGTTGAAGGGGTATCCTCTTGTTCATTCATCTGTGCAACATTAAGCCCAAACTTGGCATCGCACCAAAAGAGTTCTGCATTACTACTGCCGCGAATAAGCCGACCTACTACCTGCCAAAGTGAAACAGCAATATCCCAATGCATAGCAGGTAAGTTTTTTTCATCAAGAGTTCTTAGCCTTACTGGTAGGTGTAGCAACCGCAACCATTGACGATAAGCTGTGTCTCGAAAATTATTACCTAAGTCTTCCAGATTTTCTTCCTCAAATGTTTTGTAATTTTCAATTGCCCAACGGTTTATGGAGTGAATCGCATAACTGAGGTCATCAGGGCTTGGGTGGGGTAAAACCAGGAAGTAAGCTGCCCCAATTACTGCCATTCCTTTCTCATCAACAATATTGTGACCACGCTCTATCGCTTTTAGCGGGGCTATTAGAATTACCTTGTCAGGTTTATTGGCAAACTCAGATACTCGTCCTCTTTGCAATGTGTTATGACTTTCATTCTCTGAATCATCATCTAGCCATTCAGATTTATTATCATCTCTTGTTAAAGCTATAACTCGATTTCCCCACCCTAGACGAACTAAATGTTCGTGGACTATTTTTACTTGTTCATAGCTATTAACTACCAACAATATTTTTCGTCCTTTAAGGTCTATTAGTTTCTGTTCTAAATATTCTTCCTCTACTAACTTCGTGACAATTTTCTCCAAGTTCTTCTGTTTTTTATCCCCTGTTCCTGATACAAAGATTGGTCGATTTTGCTCATCGTATAACGGTAAAAACTCAGAGGAGATTGAAAATCCCTTATTAGTATTTGGTGACAGGACTCCGGTTACTGGTACATCAACGTGGTATGCCGGAGATTTACCCGCCCAACTTGTTCCTGACATCAGCAATATATGCGGACTTGCTATGTTGTCACTGGCGAACAAATCATTGAAATGTAGAAGTGACCAACGACCAACACCCGTACAACGAAAAAACCGCAGACTTCCTAACTGTTCTTTATAAGATTTGTGATACTGGAATGCCAACTGATTTCCCATTGGCATCGCGGGAATTATTGCGTTGTAGTCTGCGGGTGGTGCTTGAAACCACATTGAATCTTCTGCTTCTAGTTTGAGGGTATCTTGTACTTGCCTCCAGTGACGCATCATAAAGTAAAGTTTGTTTTGTAGAACGCAGACTAATAATGCAAACTCTAACTTAACGGCAATTTCTTGAATCTTCTGTGGTTCTAAAGGAATAGTGGCTTGTTTCTTGACCCATTCAATAAGAGAATTTTTCTTACCACTGGCTTTATGAGTGAGGGTAAAAAGTAAATCCTTGTCATTGTCTAGATTATTTATATAAGGTTCAAATATATCCTTCATTAAATTATCGGCATTTTCTGTTCCGGCTAAATCAATAGCAACTTCTCGCAATAGCAACCAATCTGTAAAATATTTTTTACTATTTTGCCATTGAGATAATTCAGGATAGTCCCCTCCTAACATCCAATAAATTTGGTCTGTGACTCGTTTAGCTTGTTGAGAAGCATCCCACCAATCGCTGACGATTTTTTTGCTAAGTGGTTGAGAATTTTGACGTACCAATTCAGCTTCAACCTTTTGCAAAACTTCATCTAACCAAGCATCTCTTGTTGGTCGGCGTAATGTTTGCTCTGGGCTAAATGCCTTATCTAGATAAGCTTGATATTGGTCTACTTCATCCACAATTACTAAGTCACTACGCCTCCAAACCAACTCAGCATAAAGTAAGCTTTCTTGGTTGATCTGCTGTGGCACCCTACTATAAATTAGACTTCCCGGTGTAGCAATCCAGATGGAACCTTTTACTAAATCTCGTTCTTTTTGATGGAAAGAGCATACGCTGTAAGCAGGACAAGCCATTTTCGCTTTTGGTGACTCTGACTGTTTCTCATCTGCCTCATTATTTTCTATATCCGTTGATTCTGATTTTTTAATAAGTTGTAGAGAGAGACAAGGTTGTTTGCCTATTTCAAACGGTTTTGACATTTCTGGGTTAACCAAACCGCTCAGTAAGCAAGTATTACTTATCCATTGAAAACCAGGATGTTCTTGATTGAATGGTTCTTCAGGATGGTTATTATAAACAGCTTGATGTAATCGATTAATATGACTCTTTCTGTTTGAATTTCCTAAAATTGGGGCAACATCGGTTACTCCTACATCAGCAAAAGTCTTAGCCAATTCAAAAATTTGAAGGATATCTCCTACGATTAACGTGATGTGTAATCCTTTTCTTGCTGCCCAAACTGCCAGAACTTTCATTAAGTTGGATTTGCCTGATGATACCATCCCTACTAGATGCATCATCTTGTTGATGGTTAGAGATTCAACTTGGACTAAACAATCATTATCATTAAAAACCTGTAATTTGACATTCTTTATCCATGTTTTCCAGTGGGATTTTAGCCCCCGCTTACTACATTGTCTATCCATCCATGCTGCGGTATCTTCTAGCTCTCTCCAAGTTATACAAAGTGGCTCTCGTAGGGATTTACCACTTAAATTGTGTCCGTTTGGCGGAGACTTTACAAGAGCAGAAGGGATTGTAATTGTTTCTATGATTCCATTTACTTCACACTTATATGTCTGGTCAGCTTCTGCCCATTTTATTTCGCGTCTTTTATATAATGGGATAGGATTTTTTAATGTTTTGGCATATATGTCAAATCTAAAATTGGCAATTGTTATATTGCTATTGATTTTAAACTCTTTTAAAGATTCAGATACTTCATAGCCCCTCTGGTCTGCGGCCAAATTACGATAATTATTCAGTGCTTCTGACCATACATAAGGTCTTCTATACTCTGTTAATAGATAACGCCCAGAGGCATACATTTTATGTTGCAACTGACTCCAGCTTTTGGATTCTGGAATAGAGAAAGGATAACCAGTCAGCAATACCCATAGACTACTTGCGGGAGCATTAGGAACTAAAGAACTTAATAAGTACAGTCCTAACTCTACATCACATAAATTCTCGTCTAATCCTTCTTTAATTAGTCGAGTCCGCCATTCTTTTGTATTTCTCATAATTGACAAATTTTTAATTTTTTCTCAACTGCTTTTATAAAAGTCCCTTCAAACATTGCCTGAGACTTTTTTAATTTAACTGGACAGTGATTTATAAACTCTTGAATATATTCGTCTCCATACTCTCTAATTTCATCAGCAAATACAAAAAATGCTTCGTGGTATGGCTGATGGGGAAGTCTAGGTATAGGCTCGTTAACCTTTTTAGCTAAGTTATATGCAGATTCCCAAAACTTTACGTCAACTGCCCAAACTGTTTGATCAGGAAAGACAATATGCAGGTCGTATTTATCAAAATCTGGATAGAGAGTTACTTCTAATCCTAACTCCCTCATACGTTTTTCTATTCTTAGTTCTGCACACCCTGGTCGATGAATAAAATATCGCAGCCCTTTTTTCAGCCATAAAACTTGGTCATCTTTATCACATTCAAAAGGAACTGGAGCTTTCTTTTGTTTAGCACAGTGTTTGTTTTCACACTTTAATTGATTGTCCACAGTCCGATGCATTAACCCGCTACAGTGACCACAGCAATAAAACTTCCCCTGTTTTTTGTAAGAAGCTGGAGCTTCTTCATAACTATCTTCTAAGACCTTTTGTAATGGCTTGAGTTGCAGAACTGCTTTTACATCTCGCTCTCCTTTTGTGATCACAGGGTTGCTAACAAGTAAACGGCGAAACTCTATATATAAGTTTGGGTCTTGTGCAGATTTTCTAAAAACTTCTTCCATCACCTCTTTTTGAATCCGCTCGGCTTCGTTAATATATGACCCGTCTAACTCAATACAAAAACCACTAGGCTTTTGGTCTTCTACAAATTGAACATCCTTCCACTCTTCTGGGCAGTCAATTTCAATAGTCCAATCTCTAATAGGATGTTCCGCCCAGTTAGTGAGGAAATCTGGAACCCCTTGAGGTTGAGTTTTAGTTTGCATCACACAATTAGCTTGTAATTTCTCTACTCCCAGTTGCAGAACTGCTGGGTAAGGGAAAAGTTTTAGCTTTTGCATTTGTTGTGCATACTGAACTATTCCCTTAGCTATCTGACGCAGGGTTGGTTCATCTGTTGTCTTGACATTTTTTGAGCTTGCCTTTGGCTTTGTATCAGGTTTATCGCCTGGCACGTAGGAGTTAATGTCAAATCTTCTCTGCCCAGATGGGGTTCGGATTGCCTTAATTTTGCCCGCAGCTTCCCATCGTCTCAAGGAGTCTACGCTTACTCCCAGTCGTCGTGCTGCCTCTTTTGGGCTTACATACTCTGAAATTGCTTTTTCCTCAATTCTTGTTTTTTACTATAGCATTGTCTAGCTTTACCTATGCAAACCTATGCAAAAATTTATGAAAATATCCATGAGGGGGGCTGGATAACTTATATATAAAGGCTTCTGGCTCTTCAAAAAAAACCTTGATGCACTCCTTATGCTTCTGAAGCGTGCTGCGTAAGTCCTATCTCTTAAATATTCGCGATCGCACCCTCAGCTTGCCGCATTGAATACAGTCTGTTATCTTGGACTGGTACAAATTTACTAAATAATCTATATGCCCCAAAATCGCCGTACTAGCGCAGAAATGGCTTCTTTAGCTTCTGTTATCCTTAACGATCCACGTTCTAGTGCTACATCAAAGCAGCTTGCTGCATCTGTTTTGTCTCAGGCAGCACCTTCAGACCCTAGAGGTTATGGTCAACGTAGAACTAGCGCAGAAATGGCAAGTCTTGCTAGTAAGGTTCTTGCCAGTCACTTCTCTACTGACATTGACAAAGAGTTGGCAGGTTCTGTCCTTTCTCAAAGGGCATATTAATTCAATTCCGCCTTCACTTGCGATCGCTCCATAGCGATTTAAAGGCTACTTGGATGCTCAAGCCAGGAAGTAATCTGATTTCAGACAAAAAGTAGCCTTTTGTCCGTTTGTAAGAAAACTGAATATTCAGAAAAATTACTTTATCTTATTGACAAAATATTCTATATCTTCCAAAGCTTTTTCATAGTTTCCACTGGGAAGATTTACTTCTGTTCCATCTGGCATTTTATATACCACTAACTTAAATCACCGCTAGTTCTAAACTTTTTATACAACTTCCATAATTGTAGGCAAAATGTATGATTCAACAGGATAGTTAGTGATGAACAGCTCCTTGCCTTTGTCTGCCTTCCCCTGTTTGTAGTTGTTCATCCCGTATTGCAACTCCCATTCATAAATGTAGGCAAAGGCAAAGTTACGCCGCACTTGTTCACAATTATCGTAAGTGATCAACCATTTATGTGAACATTCCGCCATCAGCTTGGCAAAGCGAGAATGGTCAAAACAGGTATGCAGATCACCTTTCTTACCATAAAGCTTAGATTGAGTCTTGCTGAGATAAGGTGGATCTAGAAAGATAAATACATCATCCCCTGGTTCAGTAAGTAGGGTGCTGTAATCTAAGTTAGTCACACGGGTATTAATAAAACAACCATCCAAGGCTGCTAGCCGCTCAATCGAAGAGTCTGTAAACCGACCTTTGAAGGAAGCACCAGAGTAACCGCCACTTTCAATCGTTCCCGAAAAGGTAATCCGGTTAAGAACAAAAAACCGCACAGCCCGCTCAAGCGGACTCATGGTAATCGTATCTGCGGCAGCGAGAGATTTAAACAAGGCACGTCCATCTGTTGTCTGTTTTTTTACTTTCCAGACTGACTCAACTAACTCTGATAAATTAGTTTTGACCTGATGCCAGAAGTAATACAGTTCTGGGTTGAGATCATTAACCCAGCAAGGCATATAGTGATACTTCTGTGAAACATGAAAAAATACAGAACCTCCGCCAACAAAAGGTTCGCGGAACTCCTTAAATTTAGAAGGTAGGTAGTAAGCAATTTGAGGAATTGCCTTTTGTTTACCGCCGGGATAACGTAATGGACTTTTAAGCATAAGGAATTATCGTAGCAGGAAGCGGATTTTTTAGTGCTTTAGTATCAAATTTCAAACTGGGAGAGTTTTTAATTTGGCTGGATGCGGTATGTAAGCGCATAGAAATTTCCCATCCATTATCAAAAATCAAATTTACATACTGTCTGTTAACCGTTGCTATCACATTAGTAGGCATTTGGATTTGTGCAAACTGCTGAATAGTCAGGGTTTGGGCGTTGGTATCAACAATAATTTTGTAGTAATTGACATCACCAACAAGGTATTGAAATAAATTAGTGGCGCAAGTGGAAGCATGGCTATTGATAAATTGACTCACCAAATTACAGACAGGGGTATATAAATGCTGTTCAATCAAAGCAGGCGGTAATTCTGCAAAAAGCCTTGCCTGCCCAATATATTGCATGAACTCTTGTGTGGTTGCTCGGTATTGTTGTCTAAACTGCTGCATCTGTGGGTCATTTTTAGCGTAACCGCAGTGAACTGGAGTTGTGCCAGGACGTTGGTGCCTGAGTGCGGTATGGTTATGTTTGAGTGACAGATTTACTGTCCATGCTTTTGAAGTGAGGCGAATGTCAGTAACGTCATTTTGATTTTGATCTGGCAATCGATCTACTGTGATTGATGGTTGCTGGGACAACTGAAACTGAGGATTAAGCCAGAGTAGCAGCAGTGCATCAGCCGCACTTGTCAGTTCATTTAAGAGTAATGAATTTAAGTCTGTTAACTTGCTGGCATCTCTAAGTTGAGCATTGTTAGCTCTAACTGTTAGGTTTACTCCTGGATGCGTTCTAATTATTACTTCTGTTATCAGGTACTCTAATACACGACCATGCAGGTTTGAACGGGGTGTCATATTTGTGGAACATTATGTTTTTCCACAGAGTAACCGATGACCTACCGAAGTAATGTGATTTGAAAGCTTCGTAAAATCATGTAAAAGCAAGTTCAATAATTATGTAATTTTTTACCTAAAAATGCAATGCTGCTACTTAACAGTGTTAAATGTGGCAAACTGCGTCTCTGTTTAAAAGTCGAAACAGCCTCTTAATCCGGGAGCGAAAGCAAGAAACCCCTAGCTTTAGTAGGGGTATTAGTTATTAACTGTTCGATATGACTCATGGAAACAGTTCTTTGTATTCGGTGTAAGCTTGCTTCCAGCCCTTACCGTTTTTCTCTACTCCCCAGAGGGATTGAATAATTTGAGTCTGCGACATCTTCTTATCAGCCATTTGCTTGACGATGCCAGTCAGTTGAGATGGAGTTAGTTTTGCGGGAGTGTAGCGAGTTTCGGTATCGTTTGGGGTATCGTCAGCAAGGGTCTTAGAATCGCTGGTTTCTGGGTTGGTATCACCGATTCCGGTATCGTTTCCGGTATCGATAAGTGACGATTCAAAAAGCTCAAAAGCCTTATCAGTCGGCTGGTATCGGTCGGTATCGCTCTTTGTTGGGGGGACAGTGGGCGGTGGCGCATCTGGTATCACCCAATTGTCATTAATCCACGCCCTGGCCTGATTCAAAAACTCATCCTGTGGCTTCTCTTGGGGCGGCATGGAATCGGTGATATCAGCGCAATCACTTCTCAACTCTGGGAAATATTTAAGCAGTGTCCGCGCCGGGTCTGGTTGCCCAGAATGGGGATTAACCTCAGTTTTTAACCAATCTGGAATGACACCAATTTCACCCTGTGCGATCGCCTTATCAAAACTGTCAGGGTCAGCCAGGAAGTACCGCCCAGTTGCCAGTGAGATTGACTTGAGGGGAGACAGCTTTTTACTCGTGGCCTCACAGCCAATAAAAGTAGCCCCACTTTTGAAAGTATCGCCAAAACCTGCGGTGTTTTTCGTCCCTACCCAGGATGTGAGATTTTTACCGTGCAACACCACGAAAATTTGAGCGCCCTTCTTGCTGGCACGAGTGAACAGGAAGCGAATGATCCACTGCTTCTGCTCATCGCTGAGGTAATCAGACAACGCCACAGCTTCATCAATCACCAAAATAATATCTGTGTAACTATTTTGGGTGGCGTTGTCCATCTCCCTTAAATATTGGTACAAATCGCTGGCAACAATAGCATCAGCCTTTGCACCCTCCAAATGTGGGTAATTAAGTCTGCACACTAGGCGATGGCAGGCAAACGGGTACACGTCATCCCCAGCAGTGAAGTAGTGAATCTTAGTGTTTGGCTCAAGTGCTTTACTAAGGATGGCTAAAATCGCCATGAGAGTACCCTTACCACCTCGCTGATTACCTGCAATTACGGTGATTTGGTCACGAATGCACTTGGCGATATCAAAACCACTGTTGGTTAATGCGTCGATAATTGCGATCGCCCTGTGGTGTAGTGGTAGGGTCAACAATGTGTGAATGTCTGGTGCTATTGTCTGGGCTTTGGGATGTGCAGCAGATTCAGAGTGTGGGGAACTGGGTAACTCTATAAACTTTGGTTGTGGCAGTTCAGTAAATTTTGGTGAAGGTAGCTGTGGTTGTGGCTGTTGGGATTGTTGCTGAATTAGAGTCACTTGTGCATGGTTAATTCTAGGGTCAGGGGCTACCTGAGCCAGATGTTTGCACAACTGCTCAACAGTCGGAAACGCACCTCTGTAAGTGGTGAAGTTGTCCAGCAACCACCTGTAAGCATAGAACCGCTTGCCTGCTTCTACGCCCGTTAAAAAATCGGTTAAGGTGCTGGTGTACTGCCGCAGCATCACAAACTCACTACGCTCTGTGGGTGCAAGGTGGTTCATCAAATCCACAATTTCATTCGAGCCAGCGAACCATTCGGCTCTCGCTTCGCTGTCGCCCATTGCTGAAAGGAATTCGAGGAAGTTACCCCGCACAAACGGAATAGGCGCAAAGCAGTGGGAATCGGTCATATCTTGCACTACTGACCAAGCGTAACCCAGTCCTGCAACTAGCGCACCGATGGGGGCCAGTGGAGAGGTGGCATAGCAAACCACCCCGATTGATGCGGTTGCTAAAGTAACGCATTTGGCTAGGTTCATTCCTGCCCTTTCAGTCTTGGCACGAACCAACAATTGATCCAGCCTTTCTACTAGCCAAGGGGCGATGTTACCCGCTTCCAGGTGTTCAATGCAAGGATAGTCAGCCCTCAGTGGGGCAGTTTCCTTTGTAGCGAGTTGCGGTACTGGTTGATGAATATCGGGTGAAAATTCCATAATTTATCCTCCTACTAAAAGCCCTCTACCCTTGCAGGCAGAGGGCTATGAATTGCTTACTTATTTAGTTAGTCGCCAAATTGTGTACCCAATCTCCCCTGCCATCATGGTGGTGAAGTTGTAAGCCAAACACCCCAAAATTTGTCCAGGGTCGGTGTAGGCAAATGGGTTACGACCTACAAAGGTTGTGGTTAAATCGAATATCCAAAAGAACAGTGCGATTGCACCTCCAGCATGACGTTCTTTCATGCCAGCCACTTTGTAATCACGCCACAGGGCGGTAGTCAGGTCAATATTCCCGGTGGGTTTACTGCCAAGGGTGTACTGTTTCGATTCCTCAAACTCACTTCTGGCTTGGTCTGGGCGTTTACCCCGTAAACTCCGGGCTTCCATCACTTGAACTAAAGCCGAAATTCCCAATGCCAGCCAGAAAAATAGATTAAACGGGAGCGTTAACCATCCAAACCAGCCAATCCAAGTTTTTTCAAACCACGCGAACATCGGGATTCCTTGAAAGAGTGTCTGCCAAATTCCATCAGCACTCAGAAGTGTGCCAAGAAAGAAACCCATTGCACCGAGTATTTTTGTACCGGATGAACCAGGGGTGACGAACTGGACAAAGATATGGGTAATGAAGGTGACGGGCAGGGCAATGATATCAACAATCCATTGCGCTAGGATTTCTGCGTAATTAGTAACTCTTTTATTGCTGGTTTTTGGGGAAGTTGCAGTTGTCGAGTGTGAATCAGAGGGTGGCTTATATTCTGCACTTTTCATGATTTACTTGACTCCATTTGAGGGGATAATTTGCAGACATTTTTGTAGTGATACTTCCAAAGCCAACGGCGTTCTGCTATCTGCCCTATGCAACGACCAGAAGAGTCATAAACATAAACTTGCTCATCCTCCTGGTAATAGCTGGTATCAGGTCTGGGGTTGCGTTTTGGGTTGTCTAAATAGCCTCTGATTCTGAGTTTTAAACTGGTCGGTAAAATACCAGTTTCATTCAATTTGTCGCTAGTTAATTTACGTTGTTGGATGCGTGAACGTTCAAGAGATTCTCTTGCTTCTAAGTTCGACACAGCCGAAAAAGTGTAGAACTGCTGCGGCAATTTGATGAACAGAGGTGAAGCAATCAAACCCAATCCCAATAGCCCTAGCATGGCTTGTTTTTGGTACTTCATTTCTGATGTTTCAATTGATTGATGATTGCTTCTGCTAATCCCAAGTGGTCGCCTATGGGAGTGTACTGGTACAAATCCTCTTGAAGTTTTTGAATTGTTTGGGCTGATTCTGACAGTAAATATTGTCCCTGTGTAGCAATTTCAGCAGCGATTAAGTTTTCAGTTATTGCTTTCAAAAAATGCAGTTTTTCAATGCGATTAATCCCTTCAAGACAGGAACCATAAGTATCTTGAAGCCAATCTAAATAACTGCCATCTCCAGGTGTTAGAGCGCAGTAATAGCCTAATGGTTTCGTCATCTTGCTACAATCCTTATGTCGTTTATCGTTATGCGGCGGTAGACACATTGGTAGGGCGATTGCTTGCTTTGGTCGGCTGGGCAATCGCTCTCCCATCACTGAAAAAAGCCTTCTCTTGAAACATCCACAGTTGAATCTGCGGCTGACCATTGCAGAGTATTGAAAAATTGGCTTACGTCCCCAAGGGTTACATCACAATCAAATTGCAAGCGTTGATATTGTGGATGCTGCCGAATTTGGGTTACTAATTGTTGGGCTTGTGCAATCAATTCTGGTAGTGGTTGATTACTCATCATGAACCTCATCAAAATATTGATAATTGCAATGATTCTTGGCTGATGACACTCGCATTGGTACTCATCCCTGCCACTTCATAACAACGAGTAGTTAAAGCTTTGTGATTGAGCAATAAATCAGCTTTCTTCCGTTGTCCAGCCAGAGGGCGAAAGTGATACTTTGGATGCTGGATTGTACCTGTTTTGTACAGGTATTGATATAGTGTTCGGTCAATCTGATAAACCTTGGAATTTGTTAGTAGGGTTGAATCGTAGACCCTATTTAGGTTATTCATGAAGCCACTCCCTTAAACTGAGAAGCCATGTTTGCTAGTCCGGTCTTATTCGGTTGAATTGCTGTTGGTGTTGATGGAGAATTCTGAGTTTTTGGAGGGGTCTGTACACCAATACCACCGGAGAAAATCAGCTTTTCTACTGCTGCACTAAGGGCTTGGGTTGGCGCATCTTGGGGGATATTGAACATTTGACACAATTCAATAACCGCTAAGTATGAGATGGTTATACGCCGAGATTCGTAGTTCATTAATTAAGCTCCTGTGGATATTTCTGTTAATAGCTTTAAGCCAAAAGCATTGATGAATTGGGGATTTTCTAAAACCACAAATCCCAATTCAGCAAGATTTTGATCCACTACTGGCAGAGAGACACCACCGCCCCAAGCAACCAAGTATTTTGCACGGTCTAAATAGTTGCCAGAAGTAACAAAGTTAGCGAATTTTTCAATGCGATTCGACCACCATTCATCCAAACATTGGGCATATTCAATTTCAAAATTCTTGCCTGTTAGGTGATTACCTCCGTATGTAAAAGTGCCTTCTAAAATCCCTTGATTAACTAATGTGGGTGAGTGTTTTACGTCCTTAGTAATCAAGCTTATTGGGTCGTTTCGTTTGTCGAGAGCTTCTGCAATCATCGAATGCAGTTGCCCACATCCACCCTCAATCAAATGTTGGTCTATAACTGCACCGTTGCCATTAAAAACTGTGCCTAGCCAAGTCGATGAACCGATATCAAGGGCGATAGCAATCTCTGATTCTTCTAGCGCTAATGAGGCTTCCCCAAATAAGCAGTAGGCGATGCTCCCATAGCCTTCTGGATAAATGCCTGTGACTACAATTTCAACCGTCTTGGTGACAATCTCACGGGTTACGGGGTGTTTGTGCTGGAAGGTATGAGTACCTTGCACTCTGCGTTTAATTTCAGAAGACCAGCGTTCTGGGTTGTGGTTACTCAAGCTGATTGAAAGTTTCATACCGTCGGGGATATTGAGAACTGCTAAGTCTGCAAGGATGCTTTCTAATGCCAGTTCTGCTTTTTTGGCTTTGTCGTCATGTAGTAGGGTATGGTCAAGTTTTGCGATCGCCGCAGTTCCCCAAAAAAATTGAACATCTTTTAAGTCCAGGCGTGACCCTTGTATATAACGAACCCAGCAGCCATCTTTTGAAATTGTTTCGTGAAGGTGGATGTTACGGTTGCGAACTACTGAGTAGGCGGCAGGCATCATGATGCAAAAATCACCTATGATTGCCTTCCCATACCCTGCACCAGGGTCTTTACCCGCGTTGAGGTCAGTTAGCCCGGAATTGGCAAGCAAGTCTGCTTGAACAAGCCAATTTTTGGCATTCAAGATAACGGAAGTCATTGTTCTGTTGTTTGGTAAAAGTCTTGTTTTTTCTGGCTTGGCATTGATTTTTAGGCAAATCTAGACAAATCCAGATATCCAGTTAGAGGTTCGCCTTAACTTCACTTTCTGGCTTCTGTTGCCTTTGTAGGGTGACTGTTTTTGGCTAACAACCACATCATATCACATCATGATGTGGTTGAAAATGATAAGATCGTATGCGATCGGACAAGAGAGCATATCATGATGTCAGGTGAGCAAACGAGTTCTGACTTAATGAGCAAAAAGTTAAATGCAATTATTCCAGATGAAACTTGGGAGGCGCTAGAGCAGATTGCTAATGAAGAGATGAGGACTAAAAGCCAAATGGCAGCTATTCTGCTTGGTGAAGCGATCGCGGCCAGACGCACAAAAAAATCAAAATCTCAGAAGCCAGAAAAAGCAGAGGAATGAGCGATGACACCAAACCAGAAAAACCTACTGCCAGCACTGAATAAAGAATCTAATAGATGGCTATTAGTTCAAAAATGCAGTGTCAAGCATTAGAATTGCTACAGTTCGTGCTATTTCACGTTATTAATCTTTAAGGTCTCCAATGACTACTGTGAAAGACCCACCAACCGATTTTCAACTCCCACCGCACAACGAAGCGGCGCTAGAAAGAATTAGGGAGGGGAAAGACTATGAGTCCACTGTTGCTCTAGTTGCTAGTGGTGCTGCACTGGCATCGGGCGGCATGGTTCATCCGTTAGGCTGGGTTCTTTTTGCGTTGGCTTACAAGCCGTTGATCCGAGTTGAAAAACTTGCACGACTGGAAAAATTAATAACTCTACTTTTACAAGAGTTTAAAAGCGAAGGTATACAAGTCTTTCCGGTGCTGAAGGTAGAAGAACAAAATCCTATTGACTTGTTTATCAGGTTTCCCAAAAAGGCACACCTGATCATCTCTATTCGTTCGCGGGGAGATAGTGAGGTTGTCTACAACGAAAAAAGGGAAATTCTACAGGTAAAAAAGAAAGGTAAGAATGGTTTAACTACCTGGAAACCCTGCCCATTAGTTGAGCTATCGGATTATGAGAGATGGGTCACTAAAAATAGAGCTTTGTTCGGAATGACCTCAAAAGAGGTAACAAAAACACCGACAGCAAAAGTTTTGGTCTTGTGGAGTCCTACCAAGGCAGCAGAAGACCACAACCCACATCTTTATTCTGAGATGGGAAGTATAAGACTTCTAGCTCTCAGGAGAAAAGGTACAGCATTTGTTATTCAACAGGAGGAAGTAACCGAGTTGGTTAGGGCTTGGTTAGCCAAGTACGAAGAGAATAAATAGTGAAAACCCCACGTCTCGAAGAGACAACGGGGCTTTCTGATTTCTATTCAATTGGAATTGGGGATTGGGTGGAAAGCCTAATTAATATCCCTACCAGTAATTTTATCTTACTTTTTTGGACTATTAAGCCATTGTAACATCGGCAACCAAAATAGAAAGACCAACTCAGGAATTTGATGAAATTAGATTGCTGAATGCTTGTATAAAAGATTACTGCCACAGGATAGCTCCAATTCCTCCAAAACCACATTTAATGGAGGATTAGGAAAATGTCGCTACAAGTATTTAATGACTCAGCCACAAACAATAAACCAGTAGAAGTTACCAAAACTAACCCTTGCCCCCACTGCTCTAAACCGGACTGGTGCTACTCCATTGGGGAACTAACAGTCTGTAACCGAGATGCCGAACCCGCTACTGGGTGGGAGAGGACATCTAAAACTGACCGCAACGGCAAACCATACTACGCACCAGCCACAGCCAAAAAATCGCCCCGTCCCCAAGGCAAGAAAGAATATATTTACACCGACACAGCAGGTAATCCCTTAATCAAAGTAACTGTTATTCGTCCAGGGAAGACCAAAGATAAGGATGTCTTTCAGGAATATTGGCAAGGTACACATTGGCATAGAGCCAAAGACTTGACAGCAGAATTAAAACGTTCCTACCAGCAACAAATCACCATTTATCGTTATGCCGAAGTAAGGCAAGCGATCGCTGCTGGTAGACCTATATTTATGGTCGAAGGTGAGGAAATAGCCGATATTCTCTGGGCAATGGACATACCTGCCACCACCACAATCGGCGGTGCTGGTAAGTATCGCGCTTATGGTAACTACCAAGATTCTTTAGTTGGTGCTAACCTAGTTCTTTGTCCCGACCGTGACGAACCAGGGCTAAAGCACATGGAGGATATTAACAAAGACTTCCCAGATGCTAAGTGGTTGTATGCCCCACCCAATGATTTTTACTGGACACACTTACCCAAACATGGCGGATTAGATATTAAAGACTGGGTACAAGATGGGGCAACAGCTGATGATATCCTACAAGCCATCGAGGATAGACGAGTCGTCGTTGATGCGCTCAATAAAACCCTGGAACTTGAAGCCCAACGGGATAGGCCCACCGAAAGTAAACTGGAGCAAAAATTGAATGCTATCCGTGCCGTCTGGGGAGGTCGCCTACGCTGGAATATCCTCAAAAAGCAAGTTGAGTTAGACGGGCAAAGACTACCACTTGACCGGATTGATTTAAAAGTGGCAATTCATGTTCATATCGATATCAGCAAGGAACAAGCTAAAGGCATTGTCTTAGAACTAGCTCTAGCCAACCCATACAATCCAGTAGTTGAGTATTTAGAATCAGTAGCCCAGCGTTACCCCAACGTAGATGTCAGTTTGTTAGATAAATTAGCCGAACGTTACTTCGGCACTACTGACCCATTACACGCCGCACTGATGAAACGGACTTTAATCGCCGCCGTCGCCAGGGCATTTGAGCCAGGATGTAAACACGATGAAATTACCATCCTCCAAGGTAAACAGAAATCCCTCAAATCCACATTCTGGGAAGTCTTAGCCGGGGAAGAATTTTTCACCGATGACCTCAACGGCACAGAGAAAGACGAGATTTTAAAAATTAGCCAGTATTGGATTTTAGAATATGCTGAGTTTGAGAACGCCTACAAGAAAAAGGATGTCTCCCAACTCAAAGCGTTTCTGTCGAGAAAGAAAGACTCAATGCGTCGCCCTTATGGTACTGATATTGAGGATTTCCCCCGTCCATCAATCTTAGTGGGAACTACCAATTTAGATGAATTTCTCTATGACCCCACAGGTGAGCGTCGCTTTTGGGTAATTAAGGTTTTATTCAAGAAAATACCCATTGACCTACTCAAGCAAGAACGGGATTTAATTTGGGCAACGGCTGTGTCAGCCTACCGCAATGGTGAACAATGGCGACTGACCGACACCGAAGATGAATGGTTAGACGCAGCCAATAAACAATACCAAAGCACTGACACATGGGAATCGGCGGTAATGGCTTGGGCTGAGTTACACAAGGAAGTATCTGTGGGAGAAATACTGAGTGATGTTCTCAAAATTGAGTTAGCCAAGCAAACTAAAGCCGAACAAAACCGAGTCGCTGCTATTTTACGTTCTCACGGCTGGACAAGGGGCGATCGCAAACGGGTAAACGGTCGGTTAATTCGTCCCTGGCTTCGACCCCAACAAGAGGTGGAACAAGAGGTGGAACGGGGGGTGGAACAGGAGGTGGAACACCCTCAAACCCTGATTACACCAGACTTACAGCCAGAGTGTTCCACCTGTTCCACCAATTCCCCCCAAACTTTTCCAAATTTTGATAGCACTAATGAAACTGCTCAAGGGATACTGCACCAAACAACAGCGCCAGAAGTAACCGCACAAGAAACAACAGCGTTAGAAAAAAATCAAAAAAGTTTAGAGGGACAGGGGGTGGAACAACCTGTAGGCGAGCTTCAAACCCAGTCACCACAAGCAATAGAAACCTGTTCCACCTCCCGTTCCACCCCCTGTTCCACCCCCTGTTCCACCTTGAGATTAACCAGTGAGGAGGAACTACTCGGCAATGTGGAATTGATTAGAGGGTGTATTGCGGATCAGTCTTGGGAGATGATTGCCACGCTGACAGAAGAATGGACTGTTGAGTTGAAATCGGCTGTTTGGAATTTATTAACACTAGAAGAACGTTCAAGAATCAACGCGCTCAAAGCCCATAACCAAACTTAAGGCTCTTGAAACAGCACAAAGATAGGTGAAAATTAGGCTTGACTAGTTGAACTATGGACAATAAAGAACAACAAATCCTCTGTTCATGGGCGATAAATGCCGACCCTTGGACGCGCGTAGTTGAGCAAAAGCTTCTAGAGAGCCGTGTTCTAGTTACAGACAACGCTATATTAGAAGCCTTTGTTGAACTAAAACCACGAACATTCTTAGATATAGGGTGTGGTGAAGGTTGGTTGTGCCGGGAACTATGGAAGCGTGGGTTTGAAGGATGGGGAGTAGATGCTATTGCCCAAATGGTGGAAACAGCACTCGGCCAAGGAGATGAGCGCTTTGTTGTCAGTTCCTATCGTGATTTGCCCTTACAGAGCTTTGGCAGCATAAAACAGTTTGACTGCTTCATCTGTAACTTTTCCATTCTGGGAGAAAGTACCGTATCAGAGATAGCCCATGCGGGTGAGAGCTTGTTACAGCCCAACGGCAAAATAATTATTCAAACACTGCACCCTCACATTGCTTGTGGTGAATTGCCATACGAGAATGGATGGCGCTCTACTAGCTGGCTGGGAATAGGAAACGAAGAATTTCACCCGGCTCCTTGGTACTTTAGAACAGTCGAATCATGGATTGAGGAATTTCATCGGCGCAATTACCGATTACTCAAGTTAATCGAACCTATCCACCCAAAGACCAACTCCCCAGCCTCAATATTATTCATCTTTGAACGGCAGTGATAGAGACTGTTAGCTAGAGAGTCATATTCTCGCTCTTTGTCAGGAACTACCTCGCTCTACTGCTGATATGGGCTGACTCATAGAACAATTTCTCAAGAGTCTTTAAGTATGTGTTTTTTAGCGTAATAAAACACCTCAGTGTGCTATGTCAGTTTCATGTGAAATCTATGGTAAATCCTTGGTGGATTTATGTTAAATACTAGTCAGATCCATGTTCAATTCATGGGAATGCCAACGCCTGACCGCAGTTTCCTTATGTCAAATCCTTGGTAAATCTATGGTAGTTCCATGTTGGAGTGACGTTAATTTCATGTCAGTTGAAAAAAATTGAAGTCTCGCACAGTACGCAAAAAAGTTTTGACAGATTTTTTGAGTCAAAATCGAGAAAGAAAAAAACAGACAGCAAAAATTACTACTAAAAGACTACATTAGCACTACAAGAACGCTATCAAAGGCTTAAGCCTTCTTCTTGGTTTGGCTGTTGAAATAACTGCTTTTGATAATCAAGAAGCTGCTGATTCCAATCTCTGGCTTTGGGCTTTAGCCTTTTGGACTGTGGCAGTAGTTCCAATACAGCCCGTGCAGCTGCATCGCCAGCATTGTCTGGGTCAAAAGCCACTTGTACAAGAGGAATATTCCGCCATTGCTCCACTGGTAAGCTGTTGGGGTTATCTACCGCCAGAAAGAGCGTTCTAGTCGTTGGCGCACCATTAACCTGATACTCCAGCATAGCGAAGGATATGGCATCAATGGGCGACTTCAAAAGCACCAATTTCTCTGGTGGATCAGTAGGCTGTCCACCCAAGTAGAAGTGAAACCAGCTATTACCACGTTGAGTCCCTTTCTCATAACCCTTGAAACTGTTGTTCTCACCCCTTGTTCCACGCAGGAATGCACCGCTTGGTTGTCCGTCTAGATTCCGCATCACAAACACAGCGTTTTGTTGGTCATCAGCATAAACCAGTCCAGTGCTGTGTAGAAGTTGCACAAAATCTTGGGGTAAGCCACGTTTCTGGGTAAGGTAGTTAGAAACTGCTGGCCATTGGGTTTTGTCCTCAACTCTTAGCTGGAACTGGGGACGAGGTTCTGACTGGATAATCTCAGTAGTCACTTGACGAGCGTGAGCTAGAGCTGCTCGTTCTGCTCCAGCTTCACCGAAACGCTCATGCAACCAGACAAGAGCCTGCCGGAAATTGCAAGAGTTAACGTGCATCACCAAATCAATCGCACCGCCACCGCCTTTGGAGTGTTCTGGCGCAAAGTCGTAAAACTTGGAGCCATCTATATTAATGATGTGACCGTGACCTTTCCACCGATCTAGATCATGATGTAGCCCCAACTCCCAGGCAACATCCTCCAGGGGTAAGTCGCGCAGAAGTTGAGTCTTTAACTCAAGCTCGCGTACCCGTTTTTCTAGTTGCTGCCGCTCCTTTTCGCTGGCTCTAGCCCGTTGCTCTGCCCGTTCTAATCGCTGTTGCATGAACTTACGGTCAGCCAGTTGGTGGTTAATTGCTTGGAACTGTTCATCTGACTGAATCCTGGCTACATAACTACTAGCTGATTCAAATGGCGTTGGCGCTAATTGGTTATTCGACAAGACGGCGGTGAGTGGTTCACTATTAACCGCTTGGTAATACTCCTTTACCTTGGTGTGGGTTGCCTTACTGCCCTTAACCCCCCGTTCTATGCCCAGTGGTGCTAATGCTAGAGCATAGCTGTCTTGGAGTTTGGATAACTTGATTCTTCCCTGTCCACCTCTGCCGCCAAACATCGCATCATGACTAAGCCGACCAGTTTTATCGTTCAATGGCACGATGTAGGCGTGGATATGTGGGGTACTTTCATCTAGGTGGAGTTCAGCTCTCACACATTTTGACCCATAGTTTTGAGCTAGCCAGTCACGAGATGCGATCGCCCATTGCTGCATCAGTGAATCAGACCACTGCCCAGAAGCTGATGGATTATCGGGACGAAAATACTCAGGACTGGCACTTAAAAACATTTCAGTACATAACACCGCATCCTTTCGTGGGCGATGCTTGAGGGTGGAGATTTTCTCTTTGACTATCTCCTCTAAAGAGCGTGAGTCTTCTTCCCCAATTAATCGCACATTCTCTTTAGTTGGATCTGCATTGGGTGTTTCTCTGTTCCTTAACACATGGTCATCACTGCCGGCGACATTACCAAATGTTTTGAGTTTCTCAATCCTGAGAATCGTCAGGGGCGACATAGAGGATTTATACTACAAACGCAGCACTTTGTACTACTCAAAACCCCGCAGGGCGAACGGCGGTTTCGTGTCACGAGCGCAGCGAAGGATGGCGCAGCCACCCGCAGGGCATGAAACCATAGTGAGTATGGTATACATTATACCCCAGCCCTAAATCCACTTTTGGGGTAGAAATCCTTCACAATCCCTGGTGCGAAAATCCCCTCAACTCACCCTTTAGAGGGGAAAATGACAGTCGTTTGACAGTCGTAGGGTTGGGGAGATTTGACTGTCTTTTGACTGTGGTTTGACAGTCGTTTGGTATATTAAAGGGGTGATTACGGGGTGTTTACGGGGGATTTTGACATCGGAAAATTTCTAGTATTAATTAAAACAATGGCTTACTAATAATCTACTTTAATTTGGTAGGAATACAGAATATGGAGCAACCTAATCTGGAAGTGCTTTCGATTAAGCGTAGTCATGACAGTAGCGATGGTCAGCTACTGCAATTTTTACGAGAGCGTGAGCGTACTATGTCGGGCAGAGGTCTGACTAAAATTGTTCTCAACACTTTAAGGATGTGCTGGTGGCCTTTTGTTCTCAAGAGTCAGGGTGCTGACAAAAACACTTTAAGGACTGCTGTGATTTCCTGTGTCTCACAGTTGGAATTACAGATTTACTTGCTCAAGCAGTTACTCGATTGAGCAATTCTTTGAAGTACGCTTGCAACATCGCCGTCAAAACTTTTTTGCGTACTGTGCGAGAGTTTGGGTCAGGAAAAATGGGCGGATAAATCAGGGTCGCTTATGAGGCTTTTGGGGTACACATCCTTAGATTTACCTTTGATTTACCTTATAAATGCCATTAAAATGCCATTGCGAAACCTTATTTTTGGCAAAATGACCAAATTTTTCAAAAATTTAATTTGAGGCAGCAGTAAATCCTTACATCTGCCATTGCTATGCCATTTCCATGCCATTGGTTTACCTTATATTTGCCTTTTTTAAGAAATCCTTCTAAATACCTTATAAATGCCTTTGGGGTTAAATAATAGTTAGGGTGCGAAGTTTATATGAAGCCAAGAAAAGTTAGTATCAATCCGCCTAAGATGTCTGTTGATAAAAAGGAACTGGTACGCCGCGTTTCCCAACGTTTGAGTAAACCTACTGGAGCAGTTGAAGAAATTATTGATGCCACCCTTGAAGAAATTTATGAATCTCTAAAACTTGGGGACAGTGTTGCTCTACGGAACTTCGGCACTTTCTATGTCAGAACAGGGCGAGATTGCTGGGTGTTTAAGTTCAATCCCTCACAACGGTTACGTCAAGCGTTTGGGTGGTCGTCTACTCATAAGCCCAAGCCCTAACATGACAGAAAATGGGTTTGAAGTAGTTGATGCGGGGCTGCAAATTTTCGAGAAAAAGCCCAAGGAGCCTAAACCAGATGTAGAAGCAGAGGCTGCTTCTGAAGTAACTGGGGTACCTTCATAAAGGTATAAAAAGCATTCAACAGTAAATTTCCACCTCTCCAATGAGATATTGGCAGAGGTGGAAGCAATCTTAATTGGCGATTCTACGAGATTCTAAATAGGTTTACTGCTAACTATATATCGTAGCTATGCCCTAATGATTGTAATTAAAATTGAGTTTGGTCTAGTTATTTATTAATCCAAAGTAATGGAATAGGATCTTTTTCATAAAAACATATACCCAAAAAATCATGAGAATATTTGCTGCTCATTTCGGCTAAACCAACTTTAGTGAGCGCTCGTAACTTAATTCCAGCAAGCTCTTTAGTATCCGTACTCAATTTTAAATTTTTATAGTAATGAGTAGGAGTGATATGAATAAGAACTCCATTACAAGCGACTTGCCAATAATTATTGTATGAAAGATTTTTTCGAGCATTTACTTTTTGCGCTCTACTACCTGGACGAACAACTTCCCCAAATATTCTTCCGTATCTATTCCACTGAAATTTTAGACTGGTATTTTTATCCTTATTCTCTTGTATAAAATTTTTAATCCTTGCTGCTGTTCCTTTTGGTGAACAGTCTGTCCAGTCATATTTTAAATAAACATTTGTTAGTTCATCGTTGCTTTTATATTGGATACCAGTAATAATTAAACGTCTAGATAAACTCTTTAAAAATTCTCTAAAAATTTGCTCTGAAGGAATAATCCGAGAAGATTCAACTTCTGTTCCGTTTAGTAAAGGATGAAACTTTTTAATTAAATATTTTTCTGCCTCTGCTAATCCTGAATCATTCCAAGCTATCCAAGCTATCTTTACAGGATATTTTTTATCAATCTCTTCTAATTGATATTGACGATGATGATTTTTCCATCTGGCTGCTAAATTAGTAGCTTGTCCTATGTAGAGAAGCCGATTATCTGAATCTATTGCAAAGTAAATAGCAGTACAACTAGGAAGATTTTTCAATTCACATAACTGAACGGAAGGCAACTCAAAAGGATTAATCAATGTCATTGGCAGCTTTTTTTTTAAATTGCTTTCAGTTATTTGTTACTTGTGCTAATTAGTATAAGTAAACCAAACTTTATACAAAATTTAAGAAGAGTAAGGAAGTTTTCATTGATTCCTACGAAGTAGAAAAAATTTACTTAGTTTAAGCTGAGACGGTGCAGACTACTTTCCAAATGCACAACCAGTATAAGGAAATACAGTGCTATGGGACAACTGTTTGGTCGAATTAAGCGACTCGTCAAGGCAGAACTTAACTATTCTAAGAGCGAAATCAGCACAGATAACTATGAAGACGCTGTAGCATTAGCGGTACTAGGAGGCGTAGCAGGTGCATCCCTTGGCAAAATAGGGATACTTGCAAAGGGTACTGGCTTGAGCGTTGGTGCTGTTCCTTTGACTGCTACAGGTGCTTTAACTGGTCTTGCCTTGTATGAAGCTATAAGACTAATCACACTGGGGGATACTTCATCTGTTGGTGCAGCAGCAATTGGAGCGTCTGTTGGGGGTGGTATTTCTGCTGCCATTGGTGGTGTGGGAGTTGCCACAGGGGGAACTGCCTTTGCTGTTGGTATGGCTCCTATGGTCGCTGCTGGCTCTGTAGTTGGGCTTGGGATAGCTGGCTTAAATCGACTGCTTCAACAAGGAGTTGACCCAGAAAAACTACTAGACCTAGCTATTGAGGATATGCAGCAAGAGTTGTTAAAGTTACGTCGAGCTGTAATCCCAATTATGGTTACTCAAAAACAAACGCTGCAACAGTATGAACAAGCTCAATCTGAAGTGAGTAAGTGGCAAAGACGTACACAACTGTGATTTTACCCCCCGCATGACCAAATTTTGAACCATAGCGTGACCAAAAATTAACGTAATTTCAAGGTTTTGAGC